>DASWQD010000464.1:0-3875 GCA_036398255.1 Gemmatimonadaceae bacterium
CTGATTGAAGCCGGATCGCTCGATCGGCTCCCGCATCTCCTGCCGGAGGCACACAGTTACGTCATCATCTCAGACTCGAACGTCGCGGAGATACACGGGAAGCATCTGCAGCACCTCATCCCCCGCTCACATCTCCTGTCCTTCGCGGCCGGCGAAGCGAACAAGACTCGGGAGATGTGGCAGCGCCTGACGGATGAGATGCTCGATCACCACATCGCGCGCGACGGCTGTGTCATCGCGCTGGGAGGCGGTGTCACGTGCGATCTCGCGGGATTCGTCGCGGCGACATACATGCGCGGTGTGCCGGTCGTCCAGGTGCCAACCTCGCTCCTCGCCATGATCGACGCCGCAATCGGCGGCAAGACGGGCGTAGATGTACCGGCCGGCAAAAACCTGGTGGGTGCGTTCCATACGCCGCACACCGTCGTGATCGATCCGCTGGTCCTCAACACGCTTCCGGACGACGAGCTCAGCAACGGTCTCGCGGAAGCGATCAAGCACGGCGCCATCGCCGACCGCGCATATCTCGAGTGGATCGAGGAATCGGCGGGTGCAATCTTCGAGCGGCGCGTGCACACACTCGAGTCGCTGATCCGCCGGTCCGTTGAAATCAAATCGCAATTCGTGGAAGGTGATGTGCGCGAAGCCGGGAAGCGGGCCGCGCTCAACTTCGGCCACACGATCGCGCACGCGCTCGAGAGCCTCAGCAATTTCGAGCTGCAGCACGGCAGCGCGGTCGGGCTCGGCATGATGATCGAGGCCGAAATCGGGGCCGTCATGGGCGTCACCGACGAGCACGCCACGGCCGCGATCACCGGTGCCCTGCATCGGGCGCGGCTCCCCGATTCCATCGTCTTCGACAACGGATTGCCGCTGATCGAGGCAACGGCGTCCGACAAAAAGGTGAGGGGCGGCACCGTCCGGTACGTATTGCTGGAAAGCATTGGAAAGATTGCGCGAACCGAGCGCGGGGATTGGACCTGGGACGTACCGGACGACGTCGTCAGCGAAGCGTTACGCCAGTTCTCGGTTTGACGCCGCGCTGGGGCCTCGGCTATTTTCCGTGCTTGCAGTCGGTTCCACAGTTTCCGGAGGCGTGATGGCGCTCGCAGAGCGCTTTGCAGGAAGTTCTGTTGCCCAGATCCTGGAGGCACAGGCGCAGGAGCGGCCTGACAATACCTTCCTGATCTTCGGCGACAAACGCCTCACATACAGCCAGGTCGATGCGCGCGCGACATCCCTTGCCGCAGCGCTGGCGGAGCTGGACGTCAAGCCGGGTGACCGCATCGCGGTCGACATGCCCAACTGGCCGGAATTCATCATCGCCCTTTTCGCCGCCGCCAAGCTCGGCTGCATCATCGTTCCACTCAATCCGCGTTACACCGTGCCTGAGCTGCAGTACATGCTGCGGCACTCGGAAGCAACGGTGGTCGTGACGGCGGAAACCTTCAACGGCATCGACTACCTGCAGCTGTTCGAGGGATTCCTCACATCATTGCCCGATCTGCGCTATCTGGTAACAGTCGGCGATGCGGATCTGTGGTACGATGATCGGATTTACCAGTTCGAGGATATGCTCTCGAGCGGCGAAGGGCGTGCGGTCCCGGATGTCACGGTGAATCCGGACACGGATGTGTTCGCGATTCTGTACACGTCCGGCACAATGGGCAAGCCGAAGGGCGTTGCGCTCACGCACAGCAATCTGCTGCGCACGGCGGCGGCCACGGCGGACACCATTCAGCTGACTGCAGCCGACGTCGTCTTTGGCGTCACCACCGTATTCCACGTGTTCGGACTCGGGGTGGGCATACTCGGTACGGTGCAGGCCGGTGCGTGCCTGGTCTTGCAGGATCAGTTTCAGCCTGCGGACGCGCTCGCGCTCATCGAAACGCACAAAGTTACGGTGCATTACGGTGTGCCTACGGTTTTCATCACGGAGCTGCGCGAGGCCGATCGGCCGAAACGCGACCTCTCCTCGCTACGCGCGGGGATTGTCGCCGGCGCGCCCATTGGTGACGAGCTGGTGCGCCGCATCCGCATGGAGCTGTGTCCGAATTTGCAGGTGGCATACTCGCTGACCGAAACCGGTTCGGCCGCGGCGATCACGCATCCTGGCGATCCGCTGGACAAGCAGATCTTCACGGTGGGGCGGCCGTTGCCGGGGACGGAAGTGCGGGTGCTGGATCTCGATGGCACTATCCTTCCCGTCGAGAGTCTGGGCGAGATCGCGGTCAAAGGGCCGGGGGTCATGAAAGGCTATTACCGGCAGCCGGGCGAGACGGCGCAGGCCTTTGATGACGACGGTTTTTTCATGACCGGCGATCTCGGCATCGTGGACGATGAGGGCTTCGTCCACATCGTGGGCCGACGCAAGGAACTCATCATTCGTGGTGGCTTCAACGTCTACCCGCGCGAAGTAGAGGATCGGTTGCACGCACACCCGGCCGTCATGGATGTCGCAGTCGTGGGACTGCCGCATGAAGTGCTCGGCGAAGTGGTTTGTGCCTGCGTCGTTCCGGTAGAGGGCGCGATCATCACCGGTGAAGAGATCAAGGACTGGTGCCGGGGCGCGCTCGCGGACTACAAGGTCCCCGACCTGGTCCGCTTTTTCGACAGCTTCCCGCTCACCGGATCTGGAAAGGTCCGCCGCGTGGAGCTCGCGAGGATGGTAAGCGCCGAAGAGTCGTCGCGCCGTCCGTAAACTGAGACTCGGCAAGAGCGGAGTCGGCGAAAGGGGAAACGGAGAAACGGAGAAACGGGGCAGCAGCAGCTCCCCTCATTCCCCGATTCTCCTTCCCCGGTTCACCGTTTCCCCGTTTCTCCGACTCTCCCAAGAATGCAGAGAAGATGACAGCACAATTTGCCCGCGCCGCTCACCTGAGCGGCCGCACGTCGGCGCAGGGGCCGAACGCTCCTCACGCCGCCCTCCTCATCGATTTCGACAACGTCACGATGGGGATTCGCAGTGACCTCACGAAGGAACTGAAGAACCTCCTCAACAGCGACATCATCAAGGGCAAGGTTGCGGTGCAACGCGCTTACGCCGACTGGCGGCGCTATCCGCAATACATTGTCCCCCTGGCTGAGAACTCCGTTGATCTGATCTTCGCACCCGCGTACGGCACATCCAAAAAGAACGCGACCGACATTCGTCTCTCGATCGACGCGCTCGAGCTGGTCTTTACGCGCCCCGAGATCGGCACGTTCATCCTGCTTTCCGGTGATTCCGATTTCAGCAGCCTCGTGCTCAAGCTGAAGGAATACGGCAAGTACGTGATCGGTGTCGGCATCCGCGAGAGCGCGTCCG
Source organism: Gemmatimonadaceae bacterium (assembly GCA_036398255.1). GTDB lineage: Bacteria > Gemmatimonadota > Gemmatimonadetes > Gemmatimonadales > Gemmatimonadaceae > UBA4720. The sequence goes on from DASWQD010000464.1 coordinate 3,308, forward strand.
ATCTGCTCGTGCAGAACTGCGACGAGTACTACTCCTACTCGGCCCTGACCGGCCTCACGCGCGCCGGTGAAGAGGATGTCACGCCGCTCGATCCGTGGGAGTGCGCCGAAATCGCCGTGCAGCGCATGGCCGAGAACAACGACGTCATGCGCTCCGATCGTCTGAAGCAGGTGATGCTCGAGCTCGATCCCAATTTCGATGAGAAGGCGCTCGGCTTCACTAAATTCAATCGCTTCCTGCACGAGGCCGCAACGCGCGGAGTGCTCTCGCTGAGGAAGCTGGAGAACGGGCAGTTCGAAGTGGGGCCGTTCTCCGGCGAGCGCACGGGCGCGCCGGAAGAAATGCCCGCGCTCGCGCCCGCACTCGCGGCCGTGCCCCCGCTGGCAGCAGCGGATGAACGCGAAGGCCGTGAAAGTCGCCGTCCACGCCGTGGACGTGGCCGCGACCGCGACCGCGAGCGCACCCGCGAACCTGACGCCGCGCCCGAAGCTGTTCCCGAGCCTGCGATCGCGTCCGCGCCCGCGCCCGAAGATGAAGAAGTAAAAGAAAAAGAAAAAGAAAAAGCAAA
>DASWQD010000465.1:0-12369 GCA_036398255.1 Gemmatimonadaceae bacterium
AACCGGCTGGCAGAATTTCTTCCAGCCCGGCTCGAGCAGGGAGAACGCGCGCGAGTTTCCGAGAGAACGGTTGAAGCGGTCTTCCGGGGACTTTCGGCCGCGCGGCCGGATCAGGCAGTAGATGCGCTCGATCCCGAGCTCTTCACGCCGTCTCAGCAGCTCTTCGAGAACGACTTTTCCTACGAAACCGGTGCAGCCGGTGAGAAGAAGACGAGCGCCTTTCTGCTTTTCGCTCACGATGCCACCTGTACGGGCGCGCCGTGGCCGGAGTCGATGCTCGACTCGAGCGGCAGCTGGGCCGCGAAAATTCCCTGCGGATCGAGCGCGAACTTCATCTGCTCGCGCCAGGCCTGCATTGCCGGCGACATGATGTCATTGACGAATGGAAGGCGAAGCTTTCCAACCCCGTGATGATGCGAGATCGATCCCCCGGCGGCAATGACCTCCTTTCGCGCTACGCTCTCTATCTCGTGGTATGCCCCCACCGCGTCAGCCACTCCCTTTGCGTAGAAGGCCATATAGAAATAAATGCAGCATCCGGTCTCGTAAATCTGCGTCACCCGGCAGGAGACGAAAGGCCGTCCAGGCAGCTTTCTCTCATCGTGAGCGGAATAAATCGCCCGTTTGACCCTGTCCACGAGCTCCTGTGCCTGACTCCACGGAACTGACGTCTCAAAAGATTCACCGAGAATGTTGTGCTGGAGAACGAAATCGCGGATGTAGGCAATCCCGAATGTCAGCATGTAGCCGCGCTTTCCGTTCTCTGCGCCGCCCTTGAATCCCTTGTGCTTCTTCGCCAGCCGGTAGACAAGCCGTTCCTGGCGCTCCACTTCCTCCTTCGTTCCCTCGAAGACGAGGGTCACGGCCACCATCTCAGCCGGATCGAATCCAAGCGGGCCGGTGACGAGCCACTTCTCGACCTTCGACTTCACCTTCTTCGCGCCTTTCGAAGCGGGCTTCAGCACCTGCCCGAACTGGAACTGGAGATTGTCCACCAGCCTGACGCTCGCCGGATATGAATCCATCTGCGCGAGGTCGTACATGAACGCGAGCCCGCTCTCGAATTTCTTGAACAAAAGCGATCCGTACCGCCGTTCCTGCGGAAGCGGGAACAGCTTCACCACCGCCGACGTGATGATCCCGAGGCTTCCCTCACTGCCGATAACCCACAGCTTCGGGTCGAGCCCGATGCTTTCGCGCGGCACCACCTGCGATCGCTCGAGCTTGCCGAGCGCTGACACGACTGTCACGTCGAGGAGAATGTCCTCGATGTTGCCGTACCGGTTCTTCTTCATCCCGCTCGCGTTGGTCGCGATCCATCCGCCGAGTGTCGAGAACTCCACGCTGTCCGGCTCGTGTCCCATCGTGAATCCATGCTCGGCCAGCTGAGCCTGGATCAGTCGCCCGGCTGCTCCAGCCTGGATCTTCGCCATCCTGTTCACCGGGTCGATCCACTCGATGCGGTCGAGCCTGCTCATGTCGACGGAGATGATCGGGCGGTCTTCGTATGGAAGACAGCGGAGCGCTTCGGTGACGTTGGTCCCGCCGCCATACGGCATCAGCACCACACCGTTGTGAACTGCGGCGCGCACGATCGCGGTGACTTCGTCTTCGCTTTCGGGAAACACCACGTAATCGGGAACGCGGGAAAAACCGCTCGTCCTCACCGCATTGATCTCGGACACGGTGTGACCATGCCCGTGCCGCAGCCGCACCGCCGGATCCGTAGAGACCTGGCTGAATCGCAGGGATTTTCCAACCTCCGCGAGAAACGCATCGGCCGCGCGAGGCTCGGGAACGGGAGGAAGCGGATAATGGGCCGCACCGGGCTCGAGCGGGAAGTCGATGCCGACGACCTTCCGGAACCATGGAAGCAAGTCAGGCAGCCGCTCGCCACTCAGGCCGGGGTAACGGTCGCCGGTGACGGTGATCGCTCCCGTCTTGTCCAGCGCGAATGTAGTGTCTTCGTAACCCCAGGCCTGTGTGCTCACGACGTCACGCGGGTCGTGTTTCGGCGGGCCGGGATGTATCCGGCCGTGCGACTCTAATCCAGGGGTCACGATTTCGCGCGCAACGACGAACGGGTGGTCGTCGACGTCGTCTTGTCGGTCATCACCCGAAGCGGCGGTGCCTGTCCGACCAGCGTCGTGACGCGAACGTAGTTGATCCGAAGGATCGCAGTGTGCCAGGCGGTCACGGTCAGGAGGATCACGACGGCGCTCAGAACCCAGCCGTTCAGGGCAAGTCCGAAGAACGCCTGCGGCACGCACAGCAGGATTACACGCTCGGCGCGCTGCATCACTCCCACCTTCGCGTTGATGCCAAGGGCCTCGGCACGCGCCCGGGCGTAGCTGATCATGTAGGTGCCGATGATTCCGACAAGGCTGACGGCAAGCATCGGCTGGCTGTGATGAACCGGATGTGTCGCGTAGAAGAAGGCGATACCGCCGAGGAGCGCGCCGTCGGCGATGCGGTCGAGCGTGGAGTCGTAAAACGCGCCGAATACCGTTACCTGCCCGGTTTTACGGGCAACCACGCCATCGAGCGCGTCGGCGATCGCGGTGAGGCCGATGATCCAGCCGGCGAGCCGCATGTGTCCGTAGGCGAAGGCGACACCGCCTCCGACAGTGGACAGAGTACCTATGGTAGTAAGCGCATTTGCTGAGATGCCCAGCTTGATGAGCACTTCGGCAATGGGTTCCATGAGCCGGAGGTAGCCGGTCGTAACGAATACGACGTGCGCCTTCCTGACCCGGTCCCAGAGTGATCTCATGTGATTGAGGCTGAATCCGGCGTGGTCGCCGCGGCAAAAAAGGTCTGCCAGACAGCGGAAAAAAGGGCCGGGGACGGCCCTCCGGATGCAAGCTATTGGTATCCGGCCCCTACCGCCAGCAGTACGGGCTCGGCTTGCCCGAAGGGGTCCCGATTCCTACATTCGCGCCCGCAAGAGGAGAGGTGCGAGTGGCGAAGAAACCGGTCCTGCACGAGCAGGACTATATCGTGGCGAACGGCCAGATCAGGCTGAGCATCATAGTGGGTGAGCGCCAGTTCGGAACGTCGATGGTGTTCATCGACGATGAGCAGACGGCGAACGGGATCGTCGAGGAGCTCATCCTGGGGGACGGCGATTCGCTCGACGGAAAAACCGCCACCATCTACACACTGGTAACCGACATCCGCGACAGCTCGGATGAGATGTCCGTGACCTGGATCATCGCCGGGGGAGCCCACCGCGTGATAGCCACCGCGACGGGCACTCCGACGAAGAAGTTCGGGTCGCAGATGTTCAAGGGAGTGTTTCACTTCGAGTCGCCGTGAAGATTTTCCTGCTCCTCGCAGCGCTGCTGATGGTGCCGGCGCGCGCGAGAGCGCAGGATGACGAACGCGAGCCGCCTGCGTCCGACCTGCGGCTCGAGGACTTTCGGCTCGCCGGGCCTCCGGCTCTTTCGCTCCTCGGAATTTCGGCGGCCTCGGTCTCTCGCCCGAATACTCCGCGAGCGCTCATCGCCAGCCTCGTGTCGGCTGCGGGTTCCGAGGGCCTGGTGCCAAACGGCTATGCTCTCGAGACCGCTCCGTTCTGGCTCGCGAGACACCCTGCGCTTCAGCTCAGCGACTACTATCGCGCCTCGCTTGCTGACCGTCTCCGCTATTTCACTGCGATATCCGCTGCGACGTCCCGCCCCTCATCGAGAAATGACTCTGTTGCGCCCGACGCGCGCGTATCGATCGCGGTGCGCACTCTGCTCGCCAGCGGACGACCAAGTGCCGCGCTGCTAGCCGTCTCGGACTCGATGCGGGCTGCGCAGCTCAATTACATCACTCGATACCGCCGATGGGAGAGCTTGAGGCCGGTCGCTGCAACGCTCGATGCAGAGCGTCGCCGGCTTTCGCGGCAGGATGATCTCCTGTCGACCCTCACGACGAAAGTTCTCGTCGGTCCCGACCGCGAGCTGCGCGACAGCACCCTTCGCACGCTTGCCCGTCGCGACAGCGCGCGTGCACGGGTTGCTGCGGCCCAGCTGGCAAGCGATGAGATCGTCCGGTTGGAAAATCAGATGGACGCAATCGAGGGTCGGCTCGCACGGTACGGCGAATCATACGCCGAGCACGATCTCGAGCCCGACGGTTTCGTGCTGGAGGTCGCGGCGGGGACGAGAGCGGTTTTCGCGGAAGGAGAATGGAATCGGGAGAGAGTCGACGGTGTCGGAGCCTGGGTCACTCCGATGTACCGCCGCTCGTCTGCGGGCATCGAGATCATCGGAGTCATCCGGTATCTGACACGTGTCGCCGACTATGACGACGACGACCTGCTCGACCTGGGAGCGCGTGCCGGTGCCGATGTTGGGAAAGCGGCCATCTCCGCCGAATGGGTTCGCCGCAGCATCAAAGGCTCGGAGGGGCGCAGCTCGTCGAGATGGGCCGCGCTGTTCGAGTATCCTCTGCCGGCGAGGCTCCACCTCGTCGCCAGCTTCGGCAGCGATTTTCTCCGGCGTGACGGAAAGCGGCCGGTGATCGCTACGCTCGGAGTCAATCTCGGAGTCGGCGCCGTCTCAATTTCTGCGCAGCCGCCGCGCGATCCGTTCTAGGTCTTGGCTCCCCAGGGTTCGTCGGCGGTGGGGCCGTAGATCGATGGGATCGGAACGTCGAGCAGCCGAAGGTAGACGCTGAGCTGTCCGCGATGATGAACGAGGTGGTTGATGTCCTGTCTCGCGACAACTGCGCGCGGTGCGGTCATGAGAACCTTCTCGCCCATCACGAGCGACCATGGCTCGCTGAAATCCGAATCACTCGCTGCTTCGATTGCCGCGCGGGCCTCCTTCACATTCCTGTCGAAGCTGTCGAGCAGAGCCTGGGTTTTCTCGTAGCTGTATCCAGGACCCCCGGCAAGGTCGAGCTTGTCCTCTGTGAGGGCGTTGGTGATCCACCCGGGCATGCTGGATATCAGCTGTGCGAGATGGCCGAGGGAGAATGATTTCTCATGCGGCTTCCACATCCCCCTGTCATCAGGGACTCGCTCAAGCAGCCGGCGAGTCGTCTTCATCTCCTCGTCGAATTCGGGAAGCAGCGTTTCGGCGATACTCATCGAATCAATCTCCGTGGAAGTGACCATTTAATATTCCCGTTGTGCTCGATCTCTTGATAGTGGGGGGAGGACCATGCGGTCTCGCGGCTGCGATATCCGCGCAGAGTGCTGGATTCAGCGCGCTCGTGATAGAGGGCGAAGTCGTCGTAAGCACGATCGCGCACTATCCGACGTACGCGCGATTTTTCTCCACTGCTGAAAAGCTTTCGCTGGGCGGAATGCCCTTTGTGGTCGCGACGGAGAAGCCTACTCGCCGCGATGCGCTCGCGTACTACCGCGCTGTCGTGCGGCATTTCGGAATCAACCTTCGTCAGTACGAGAAGGTGACGTCGATCGTTCGAAGCGATCACGGTTTTCTGGTACGCTCCGCAACTCGAAACGGGACCGAGGTGGAAACCCGCGCAAAGGCTGTCGTGGTGGCTACGGGATATTTCGGGTCTCCCAACTATCTTCGCGTTCCCGGCGAAGACCTGCCTCACGTCGCGCACGTGTATCGGGAAGGTCACGAGGCGTTCGATCAGGACGTAGTGGTCGTCGGCGGCGGGAACTCGGCAGCGGAGGCGGCGCTCGATCTCTGGCGGTCGGGCGCGCGCGTGACGCTCGTGCACTTCGGCCCAACCTTCGACAAGAAGATCAAGCCGTGGGTGCTGCCCGATTTCACGAACAGAATGAATGAAGGCAGCATCGCGGTGAAGTGGGACAGCCGCGTGACGCGGATTGAACGCGACGCCGTGGTCATCGAAGGTCCGAACGGTGAAGAGCGACTTCCATCGACGTTCGTGTATGTGATGACGGGCTTTGCGCCGAAGGTCGACCTGCTTGAGATGATCGACGTGCCGATAGATCGCCAGACGGGAATTCCTTCACACGATCCTGCCACGCTCGAGACGGCGGTGCCGGGCATTTTCATCGCCGGCGTGATTGTAGCGGGGTTCGACGCGAACAAGGTATTCATCGAGAACGGCCGATATCACGGCGACAAGATCGTCGCTCGACTGCTGGGAAAGAGCGCGCCTTCGGAGCCGAAGCTCAGCGCCGAGCTCGACACATAGAAGACGCATAGAAACGGTCTGGCAGACTTTCGCGGTGGGCTGCATCATTGACCGCATGCGCCAGACACTGATTCGTATACTGCTGCTCGCGTTCGCCGCGCCGCACCTGCTCGGTTCCCAGCCGGTACAGGCACAGGGACTGCGCGGCAAGATTTCCGAGTTGTTCATTTTCGGTCCAGGGCAGGATCCGTTGTTCCTTGCGGGCTCCGGAGACCCGAACAACCCGGCGAATCTCCGTGCACACGGAATGCATTTCATTCCGGCGGCGTCCGAGGGAAACTTCGCGGTGATCACTTTCATCACCGAAGCGCTCGGCAGAAACGTCGCCAACATGCCGATCGGCTCCACGAGCGGCTCGGAGACGTTCCGGTTTGTCGGCGGTGTCCCGGTGAAGACGTCGATCTCGGCGGGACCGATCTTCGCGGAACGGCCGCAGACGCTCGGGAAGGGAAGGGTGCTTGCGGGCGTGAATCGCAGCGGCTTCAGGTTCGCCACGCTGCGCGGCGTGGACATGAAGAACATCAATCTCACGTTCACGCACCAGAACGTGGATTTCCCCGGCTGCGCGACGACCTTCGGCGGTGACTGCGCGACGTACGGCGTGCCCTCGTTCGAAAACGATGTGATGGCTTTCAACCTCAGCATCGATCTCGATGTGCGTGTCACGTCACTGTTCATGACCTACGGTGTGACCGACAAGTTCGACGTCGGACTCGTAATGCCTGTCGTGCAGGCGCATTTCGAGGGTGCGAGCCGGGCGGAGATGAGACCGTTTGGAGGAACGACCGCCGCGCACTACTTCTCCGGCACCTCAACCAATCCGAATCTCGCGGCCGAGCGCCGGTCCAGCGGATCGGCCACGGGGCTCGGTGATGTTGCGATTCGGTTGAAGGGGAACCTGCGCAGCAGCGCCACTTCGAGCTTCGGCCTTCTCGTCGATGCGCGGCTGCCGACCGGGAGTGAGAAAGATCTTCTCGGCGCGGGAAATTTTTCCGGGCGCGCGCTCGCGATCGTGGCGACGAGGTTCGGCGATTTCTCGCCGCACCTTAACGTCGGTTACCTGTATCGGTCGGGCGATGAGGAGAACGATGCCGTTGTCGGCACAGCGGGATTCGACCACCGTCTCGGATCCGGCATAACGCTCGCCGCCGATCTCGTGAGCGAGCTGCAGGTGGGGGACAGCAAGCTCGAGCTTCCCGCGATCGTTCACTACGCCGCACCGTTCTCGCGGTCGGTGAATCCCACCGACATTCCGGACACGCGCGACGACATCGTCAACGGGTCATTCGGATTCAAGATATCGGCGGCGAGAAATCTTACGGCGGTCGTGAACACGCTCTTCCCGCTGAATCGCGGTGGACTGCGTGCTGACCTGATCTATACGGCGGGACTCGAATACAGCTTCTGACGCAACAGCGGAAATGTCGACAGCCCGCAATCGAGCGTCTATCTGACGGCGATGAGTCTCCAGGATCCGCCGTCGTTTCTAAGCGATGCGCTGAAGCTGACGGCCTGGCGCTCCGACTTTCCTTCACTGCTTACGTACTGATACGTCCCGATGAGCCGGGCATCGGCGGAGTTGCCGTTCACGTCGAGGTCGTTCACGCGGAACGTGACGCTGATGCTTCGTGCCGACTGGAAAAACTGCTCGAACCCGCGTGCCTGCTCGGAAGTAATTCCCGGATACGCCCGCCTCACGGCGCCGATGTCCCGTGACTCGATGGCGCGCGCATAAGCAGCGACGACACCGGTGATTTCCTCACGCGGATTCCGCACTGGCTCCGGATCCGGCGCTCGCACCGGCGCGCTCGGAGGCGGCGGCGGGGGCGTGACGACCACTCGTTGCGGAGTATCGCGAATCGGAGTCGAGACAACTGGCGGTGCCGGCAGCGTCACTGCCGGTTGTGGTTGAGTCTGAGCTCGCGTAACAGGCGGAGTTGTTTTTTGAGGCGCGGGCTTTACGGCGGTCTTCGCTGCCCTTCGTGCCTGGTCCCGCTCCCGCTCGCGCTGCACTGCCTCCCGCTGCCGCTTCGTCGCGGCTGCGCTTGGATCTTCGGCTTTCTTCGCCGCCGCACTCGCGGTGGTCTCGGGAACAGCCGTCATCGCCGACGCCTGCACAACGGGTGGCCCCGGCGTCGTGTCAACGACTGCGAGCGGAGCCGATGCAGTGTCGCTCTCGGCGATCGTGACCGGGCGACTGTCATCCGACGGACGTGCAAAGGCCATCCATCCGATCAGCAATACCGCCGCGGCAGCGGTCGCACCACCAATCGATTTCCACGGGAGTGACCTGGGGGCCTCGACTGGAACAGGCTTCGGCGCAAAGCTCTCGACGACATGGACTGCAGATGTCGTGAGTGAAGCAGTCGAAGCGTACGCGTTGCCGCTCAGCTCCGCGCGCACGGCGATGATGGCGTTCGCCATGTCGAGCGCGGTTTCGTACCGGTCTGCTGCATCCTTCGCCATCGCCTTCTGGATGATGGTGTTGAGGGCAGTCGGCAATCCGGGACGCACCTCGTCGAGCGGCTTCGGCATGTCCGTGACGATTCTATAGAACAGACTTTGAAGCGTCGGTCCTTCGAAGGGCTTCGATCCCGTTATCAGGTGATAGAGAACTGCGCCGACGGCGAACAGGTCGGTTCCCGGCACCGCCTTTCCACCCATCACCTGTTCGGGAGCCATGTAGCTCGGAGTTCCGACGACGATTCCGGTGCGCGTCATGTCCGAGGAGGCGAGATGCGCGACGCCGAAGTCCATGATCTTGGCGTGACCGTCTTCGCCGACGCGAACGTTCGCCGGCTTGATGTCGCGATGAACGATCCCGTGCTTGTGCGCGTACGAGAGACCCATCAGCACGTCGACGATGATGTCGAGCTTCGACTGCAGCTTGAGCGGCTCGGCACCCGTCATCAGCCGCTCGAGATCCGTGCCGTGCACGTACTCCATCGCGATGAAGAGATGTCCGTCGAGCTCGCCGAGATCGTAGATCGTTACGACATTCGGATGCTGAAGAGATCCTGCGGCCTGTGCCTCGCGAAGAAATCGCTGGCGGTGATCCTGCTGACGGGCGATCGACGCGTTCATCACCTTTATCGCCACAGTCCTGCCGATGACCGAGTCGACTGCGCGGTAGACGGTGCCCATCGCGCCTTCGCCCACCAGCTCCTGGATCTTGTATTTGCCTATCTGTGTGGGAAGGGCGTCGGTCATTCAGCGCGGCACGAGCGGGGAGAGTTTCAGCGAGACAGAGAATATGCCCCACTGCGCGCGCCACCGTCCAGCTTCAGCCCGGCAGAATTCTGCGAATCACGAGCGCCATCCGCTCGAAGAAACGAATTCGTTGCAGAAACGGGTTCCACCATCCCGCCGTGATGCAGTAATACGTGTCGAACGGGCTCACGTGATGGATGTCGTGGTGCGCCTTCGACAGAATCAGCCCGCGCGCCTGAAACCATGCGACGAGACGCGGAGGCGTCTCCATGTGCGCCCACTTGTGGAACTGGTTCGTGAGGAAGATGGCGAGTGAAAACGCGAGGAAGAACGTTCCGAACACGTACCCGCCGAATGACGTGTCGACGGGAACGAAAACGAGAATCACCAGCAGCGGCGGGAGCGCAACGAGGCAGTTGTTGCCGTTCGCAATCATGAAAGGGTGCCGAAGTATTCCCGTCGGATCCTTGTGATGCTCGCGGAACGGCATCACGAAGGCCTTTCCGAATAGAGGCGTTTCCGGAGAGCCGAAGTTGTCGGCGAGAAAATGCACGAAGCCCGACACGAAATCCGCGAGCGCGTACGCGGCCAGCACGACGATCAGAATCAGCCACAACCTTCCGAATGTCTGCGCTCCTTCGACAATCTCGATTGTCAGCACGATGGATGTCGCGCCGAACGCGATGAACGCAATAGTCTGCAGAAGCCGGAATGCGGAGAAGCCTTCTTCTGCTGTGTCCTTGTCGATGGGCAGTGCGGGATTGGTCATGGCCTGTCGATCAGTCGTTTGTTGATCTTACGTACGCAGATCGCGTTCGGATTTATGCATTCGCTGCCTTGGCGATTTCCCGCAGCACAGCCGATGTCTCGTGCGGCGTCCACTCCGACCTTTCCGTCATCGCCCGCTCGGCGAGCGCGAGCGTGTTCTCTCCGCGGGATGTCCTCGCCTCCACCGAAGCCCCGCGGCTCAGCAGAAGCTTGACTGTGGGAAGCCTCTCCCTCCATACGGCCATGTGCAGCGCAGTGTGTCCACGCACGCGCGATTCGATCTGGAAACCGAGGTCGAGGAGGATCTTCACTCCGGCGCTGTTGCCGGCGCCGGCGAAGTTCGGAAGCGTCTCCGGGCGCTCGCGCTCGATGCGCGCTACCAGATCGGGGTCATCAGCGACCATCTGAGCGGCGGATTTTGCGTCGCCGCGCGCGCAGGCGGCAAGAAATGCAGAGTCGCCCTCGAGGACGAATGCAAATCCGCGCCGGGCGAAAATATCGAGAGCATCGGCGCGACCCATTCCGGCGGCGCGCATGAAGGCATTGACGCCCTCGGAACTCATGAGCCGCGGGTCGGCGCCATAGTCGAGAAGAATCTCGAAGAACCGCGCGGAATTGTCCCGCACGACCGCATGATCGAGTGCTCGCTGTCCCCAGTGACTCACCGCATTTGCGTCAGCCCCATGCTCGAGCAGCCACGCGACGCCCTTGAAGTCGGTCCAGTCCATTTTTCTGTGAAGCATCGTCGTAAGACCCATCGGATTGAGTCGCCCGCTCTCGACGATGATCTCCATCGGCCTGTTGTCGAATCCCTCAGGCGCATGGTATTCAGTCTCGCCGTCGTTTGGATCCGCGCCCTGGTCCATCAGGAGCTGCGTGAGTCCGGCATGATGAGCGACGCCCGCCGCGCCATAGAGAACACTTTCGAAAATCGGGGAGGGCAGGTGCTCGTCGGCGAAAAATCCGGTGTTCGGATCGGCGCCCGCCTGAAGAAGCGCGGTTGCGGCGCGAAGAAATCCGTCGGACCTCGTCTTGTCGAGCTGCAGGAACCGCGAAAAGCAGAGATACGTCAGCGGATCCCATCCGTACGGACCGCCCCGGGCTACTGCGTTCGCTGCGTTGACCTGAACGAATTGCCGCACTGCCGAGTCGTTGCCGAGGATTGCGGAAGAGCGAATGTCCGCGGTCGCGACTTCGGGGTGCCAGAGGAGGATTTCGCGCGCGGCGTCGAGCGTGCCGGACGTATGGGACTTGTCCAGCGGAATGCAGGCAGCCTGTATGAACGCGTCGACCAGATCGCTCACGTCTCCTCCCAGACGGCCATCATACATTCCGGCCGCGGCAAGGCAAGCGGATTTCCACCCGGTGCGTTTGACCGCGGGCCTCTCCGGCGGTTAATGTCTGGCGGACAATGACAACCGCGAGAGAGCTGCTCCCCTTCGACGCGTTCGGGCGTCGCCGCCTGAAGATCGCGTTCGTCGGAACGCATGGTGTGGGTAAGACCACCCTCTGCTTCGACCTTGCGGCGCAGCTCAAGCGGCTGGACCTGGCGGTGGATCTGGTCAAGGAAGTGGCGCGACGCTGTCCACTCCCGATCAACGAGGCCACCACGCCCGCGGCGCAGGCGTGGATTCTTCACACGCAGATTGCAGAAGAACTCGAGGCATCGGCTACCTATGAAGTAGTGATATGCGACCGCTCCGTTCTCGACAACTACGCGTACCTCGTCGCGCGCGTTGGACGCCAGCTGGATCTCGACCCTCTTGTCGCCACCTGGATCAGGAGCTACGACGCACTGTTCAAGGTGCCGGTGCTCGACCTGCCGTCATATGACGGCACCCGGGCTGTCAGTCCCGTCTTCCAGGTCGAGATCGACGCGATGATCGGACAACTGATCGAGGCCTTCGACGTCCCGGTGACCGCACTCGATCCTGACGACCGCGACGGCTGGATTCCGGCCGTGATGCACAGTCTGGGCATGCCCTCGAAACCACCTCAGATCGACCTCTTTGCGACCGGGACCGGAGGGCCCTGACCGGCTGTAACATTTCCGTGATTTGACAACGGCCAGGTGGCTACGGATGTTTTTCGGATACGCTTTCTGGAGAGCAGTTCCATGAAGTTCCACCGCGCCTCACTGTACGCAGTCGCGTCGTCGGCATTTGTACTTGCCGCCTGTTCCGATGCGCCGGGTCCCAGCGATCCATCCGCTCGAGATCTGTCCCCCGCAGCAGATAGAAGTCAGGTCGCACAGGA
>DASWQD010000466.1:0-1983 GCA_036398255.1 Gemmatimonadaceae bacterium
AGACACCCTGTTCGTCCGCTATGATGAGCCGGCTCGCGTTACCTGATTTCACGTAGACGAGCGACCCGTCGGCAGCGAATGAAGCTGCAGCACCTGCCCAAACGCTGACTTCCTCGAGGATGGTCGTCGATTCTCCCGTGCTCTTCCGTCGCCGCAAATCGAAGGGGATCGCTGCGATCTGCCCGCCGGGACGTCCGTAAACCAGCTTGCCTTCGAAGAACCCGAGCGGGTTGCCACCACGTATACCGATCAGTTGATATCCCTTTTCATCAAGCGACCCTACCGCGAGCTGATCGTCGGCTCGCGACGTCCCTACTTCTACCCTGAAAGTGAAGGTGCGTCCGTCCGGCAGGAACATTGGCTGCACATGACTACGCTCGTCCTTGGCGATGGCACGCCTGGTGATGAGCTCGGGGGCGCCTCCCGCGGCAGAAATACGATAGAGCCCGCTCTCGCTGCCGAGAATGATCTCTCCGTCTGGACTCCACGCACCTCCGCGCCACGCGGGGATACGACCGATCTGGACTGGTGGCCCGCCTCTTACGGGCACCTTGAACAGAACGTTTGCTCGCGTCGCGAATGCTACCCATCGGCTGTCGGGAGAAAAGGAAACGAGAAAAGCGTCGTCAGTGCCGGGTAGCTCCCGTGCAGAAGGCCAAGCAAGCCCTCGAATGTATAGACGTCTGCTCCCTCCAACGATCGCCGAGTAAGCGATCGACCTGCCGTCTGGAGCGAAAGCGACCTGGCTTGGCTCGATTGCAAGCTTTGCATCAGGCGGCATCGCCTCGACGAACGCAACCAGGTTGTCGGCCGGTCTCGATGCGAGTTTCCACAACGCAACGGCCGCAACGATCACCGCTATTCCCGCAATTGCAGGCCACAGGAAGCGGCGCACTGCTCCTGTGCGCCGCGTGTACGCCATCGCCGACATTTGCGACGGACCTATCGCGCGTGCCGCTGAGGTCATCGATGCGTCAGTCAACGCCTGGCCAAACTCGCCCGCGGTTGCCCACCGATCAGCGGGAATCTTTGCGAGCGCGCGCTCGATGGCAGCATCAACGTGTTCCGGTATCCGCTCGCGCTGCGATCGGGCGCTTCGTGGCTTCTCGACCAGTACCTTCGCGATCACCGCCTGGACCGTGCTGCCGGTGTGCGGCGGATCGCCAGTCAACATCTCGTAGAGCACGCAGGCAAGGCTGTAGATGTCGCTTCGTCCATCTACGTCTCGGTCCCCGGCTGCCTGTTCCGGACTCATGTATTGAGGCGTGCCAAGCGACAGCCCACTTTGCGTGATGCGTGCGCCGCCAGCATTGGAAACGGCGAGAGCGATACCGAAGTCGGCTATTACCGGCTGCCCCGCGCTGAGGAGAATGTTCTCGGGCTTGAGATCGCGGTGAATGACCTTGTTGCGATGCGCATAGTCGAGCGCGCTGGCGCACGCAACGGCGATGCGAAGAGCTTCGTCTACAGGAAGCTGTTTCTCGCGGGCCAACCTTTGTCGAAGTGATTCGCCCTCGACAAACGGCATTACATAAAAGAGGCGTCCGGCCGCCTCGCCCGAATCGAACAGCGGCAACAGATTCGGGTGCTGAAGGTTTGCAGTAACTCTGATCTCGCTGAGAAATCGCTCAGGCCCGAGGATCGCGCCGAGCTCGGCGAGAAGAAGCTTGAGCGCCACTCGCCTGTCGTGCCGGAGATCGCGCGCGAGATAGACGGTAGCCATTCCGCCGCGACCGATCTCGCGCTCGATTATGTAACGTCCAGTCAGGGACCTGTTGAGCTGTTCGACTGCGCCGACTGTCTCCAATTCGCAATCCGGGACAAATGGCTATCGCAGGGTGACTACTGAACGTCAGAAAGTAGGAAATGGCGTCTGTACAAGCCAGATATCGATGTGTTCTCCGGAGTGGAGACGCCGCAGAAACGATAACATGAAGATGATTGCAGTCCGGTCACTGATCTCCGCCATTCGTGCCCGGATGT
>DASWQD010000467.1:0-5484 GCA_036398255.1 Gemmatimonadaceae bacterium
TATTCGCTCCAGCAGCCCCGAAAGCTCCCGCTCGAGCTCGTCGAAGGTATCACGATAGGCAGCGAGATCTCCGCCGAACGGGTCTTGCACCGGCGAGCTCTCCTTGCCCGATGCAAAGCCGGAGACGAGATGCACGTTTGCCTTCGGCGACATCTCCCTGACCCTCGCGATATGCGGCGGAGCCATCACGAGAATCAGGTCGGCCTCCTTCACCATCTCCTCGGTGAGCAGTCGTGACCGGTGTGCCGAGAGGTCGAGACCTCGCTCCATTCCCACGAGCAGCGCGCCGTCGCTCGCCGGAGAACCGTCCCACGCATTCGTGCCGGCACTCGACACCGTCACGTCGTCACGCGAGGCTCGAGCGATCAGCCGGCGCGTGATCGCTTCCGCGAGTGGACTGCGGCACGTGTTGCCGCTGCATACGAAAAGAATTTTCACCGATGCGTCAGCTGTCGCCGATCACGTCAGGGACGCCGCTCCTCAATGTCTCCGACGATATCGCGCCGGGCCTGATTACACGCGGCCGCGCGCCCGTGCAGTCGACCACCGTCGACGGTGGAGAATTGCTCAGCTGCCCGCCATCGAGAAGATGGAGCGCGCCCCTCATGACGGCGTCGGTCCACTGCTCGACGATCTCGTGTGCATTGGTAGCAGGAGGAACTCCAGGCCTGTTTGCACTCGTGGAAGTTATCGGCTGGCCGTATGCCTGGACCAGCCTCGCGAGCCCCGGATGCGGCGTCCACCTTACGGCAATTCCGCCCTCGGGGCCGCGCAGCTGCTCCGGAACCTGCTTCTCGCCACCGGGAAGCACGAGTGTCAGTGGACCGGGCCAGTAACGCGCTGCGAGCTGCGATGCGTAGCCTCCGAGATGAAGTCCGAGTCGCGTGATCATTTCGCTCGAGGCGACGATGAGGAGAAACGGCTTGTTGGCCGGACGCCCCTTGAGCGCGATCAGGTTGCTCACTGATTCGCGGTCCGCTCCACCGCCGAATCCATAGACTGTCTCGGTGGGATACGCGAGAACCTTTCGATTGTTCAGCTGCGCGATGGCTCCGGGCAGCGCCTTCTCGATCTCGTCGGGAGACCAGAATGGAACACCGAAAGGCGCAAGGCTCATTCAGTCAAGATACTCAGTGCTTCGGCTCGCGCGAAATCTTCCTCACTCGTGATCTTCATCGCGCGCTCGCTGCCCGGCACTACCACGACCCGCATCCCGAGTCTCTCACACAGCGCGGCGTCGTCTGTTGCAGTGATCCCGGATGACGACGCTTCACGATGCGCGCGCTCGATCATCTCCTTCGGAAATGCCTGCGGAGTCTGGATCCTCACGAGCCCCGCCCGATCGATTGTCTCGCGAACGCCACTGCTCTCGTCGATGCGCTTCAGCGTGTCGACAACCGGCAGCCCCGGTGCGGCTCCGTGACCTTTTCTTGCTTCCGAGATGACCCTATCGATCACCTTGAGCGTTACAAGCGGACGCGCTGCGTCATGGACGGCGACGATCCCGATCTGGTCGTCGAGATCCTCGAGACCATTGCGCACAGAGTCGCTGCGCTCGCGTCCGCCAACCGAAAGAAGAAGCCTCTCTGTATCACACTGGAAAAGCCATGGCGGTGGGTCACCGACGTGATCGAACGGAAGAACGACTACGACCATCGCTACATCGTCACGCTGCTGGAATGTTTGAACACTGTGCAGCAGCATCGGCTTGCCGGCAACCCAGCGAAACTGCTTCAGCTCGGCGCCACCAGTGCGCGCGCCTCTTC
This sequence comes from Gemmatimonadaceae bacterium, assembly GCA_036398255.1. GTDB lineage: Bacteria > Gemmatimonadota > Gemmatimonadetes > Gemmatimonadales > Gemmatimonadaceae > UBA4720. Next base: position 1,767 of record DASWQD010000467.1, read on the forward strand.
CGCCGGCGACGACGACAACGCCGACGTCCTTTCTCACTGAAAGAGGTGGGTGAAGAGCTCGCCGATTGTACGCACTCCGACAGGCTTGATGCCTTTTGAGACACGCGCCGGAATCGATCGCTGCGCCATGAACGCGGTGCGCATCCCCATCTTTGCCGCCTCGGCCAGCCGGCGCTCGGATTGCGAGACAGGCCGGATCTCTCCACCGAGGCCAACCTCGCCGAGGAAGATCGATTCGGACATGAGTGGGCGATCATAGACACTCGATGCGAGCGCAGCAGCGACTGCGAGATCTCCCGCGGGTTCTGTGAGGCGCACGCCACCGACAACGTTCAGGAACACGTCCAGCTGGGAAAACGAAAGTCCTGCGCGCTTGTCGAGAACTGCGAGCAGGAGCGCCAGCCGTCGATTGTCGAAACCGGTGGCGTCGCGCTGCGGTGTTCCGAATCCTGACTTGGCCGCGAGCCCCTGAATCTCGATCAGTTCCGGACGGCTCCCTTCGAGCAGCGCCGTGACGGCGCTGCCCGATGCGTGGTTCTCGCGATCGCCAAGGAACAGCTCCGACGGATTCGATACAGGGTCGAGACCCCCTTCGGTCATCCGGAAGACACCGATCTCATCGACGCTGCCGAATCGATTTTTTATCGCGCGGAGAATGCGGTGGTCGAGCATGCTCTCGCCTTCGAAGTAGAGCACGGTATCGACGATGTGCTCGAGCGTCTTCGGCCCCGCGATGCCGCCTTCGCGTGTGACGTGACCAACTACGAAGACAGTGATTCCCGTTTCCTTCGCAAAACGCATCAGCCTCGCCGCGCATTCGCGCACCTGCCCGACGCTGCCTGGCGCGCCGTCGAGATCGGCGGTGAACACAGTCTGAATCGAATCCACCACGAGTACCGAAGGACCCTGGGCTGCCGCCGTCGCGATGATCGTCTCCAGCAGGGTCTCGCCGAGGAGGTCTACATCACTCGCGTGATCGGACAGCCGGTCTGCGCGAAGCTTCACCTGAAGCGGTGATTCCTCACCGGACACATACAGCGTGCGATGTCCCGCCGCCTGAAGCTTTGCGGCAACCTGAAGCAGCAGTGTGGATTTTCCGATGCCCGGCTCGCCGCCGATGAGGATCATCGAGCCCGGCACGATTCCGCCGCCGAGGACGAAGTCGAATTCGCCCAGTCCGGTCTTCCATCGCCGCTCAGCCCGCCCTGCTACATCCCCGAGACGGATCGGCGATGCGACCGAGCCGCCCTCACCGAGTGACTTGTGGCCGCCGATGCGGCGCGACGCGCCGCTCTTCCCGCCGGAGGCAGTCGATTTCGGTACGATTTCCTCGACGAGGGTATTCCACTCTCCGCACACGTCGCACCGTCCAGCCCAGCGCGCATGCTCGGCGCCGCAGTTCGTGCAGCGGAAAACGCTTCTTGCTTTCGGGGTCACTGCTCCTGCGCGCGTGACGAGTAGTTCTCGAATCGCGTGTACGTCTTGTTGAAGTAGAGATTGACGAACCCGGTGGGACCGTTGCGCTGCTTGCCGACGATGATCTCGGCGCGGCCCTCGAGCGAATTGCCGTCCTTGTCCACCGGTCCGTCGTACATCTCCTGCCGGTAGATGAACATGACCAGGTCCGCGTCCTGCTCGATTGCCCCGGATTCCCGGAGATCCGAGAGCTGCGGCCGCTTGTTCTCGCCGGTGCGCTGCTCGGGCGCGCGGGACAGCTGTGACAGCGCGACGACCGGCACCTTGAGCTCGCGGGCGAGCGACTTGAGCGAGCGGGAGATGTAGCTGATCTCCTGCTGGCGACTCTCCTGATTGGACGGGCCCTGCATGAGCTGGAGATAGTCGACGACGATCATTCCGATGTCGTTGTCCGTCTTCAATCGGCGCGCTTTCGATCGCATCTCGAGCAGCGTGATGCCCGGAGTGTCGTCGATCCAGATCGGAGCGTGGCTCAGCATTCCCGCGGCGCGGCCGAGTCGCACGAACTCATCGTCGTGGAGCTTTCCCTTTCGCAGGCGCTGCGCGTCGACACGCCCCTCCGAAGTGAGAAGACGCTGCACGAGTGATTCCTTGCTCATCTCGAGCGAGAAGAACGCAACTGGAACGTTCTTGTCGAGTGCCGCGTTCTGCGCGATGTTGAGCACGAAAGCTGTTTTTCCCATGGAGGGTCGGGCGGCGACGATCACCAGGTCGGAAGGCTGGAAACCTGCGGTGAGATCGTCCAGATCCTTGAATCCGCTGGGAACACCGGTAATCGCTTCGCCGCCGCGCTGCAGCTTCTCGATGTTTTCCATCGTCGGCCACAGCAGCTCCTTGATGCGCGTGAAGCCTTCGTTTCCGCGCGCCTGGTTGACCTCGAAGATCTTGTGCTCGGCGTTGTCGAGCAGCTCCCCCGCCGGCAATGCCGATTCGAAAGCTTCGGTGACGATTGCGGTCGACACCTCGATGAGCCGGCGCCTCAGCGCCTTTTCACGAACGATGCGGGCGTGATACTCGACGTTTGCGGCGGTTGGCACCGCGTCGACGAGGAACCCGATGTAGTCCTTTCCTCCGCTGGCCTGGAGCTCGCCGCGTCGTGACAGCTCCTCGCTCAGCGTGAGCGGGTCGATTACATCGCCGCGAGTGGAAAGCGCGACCATCGCGCGGAAGATGCGCCGGTTCCCTTCCCGATAGAACATCGTGTCGTCGACCAGCTCGTTGGCGCGATCGACGGCGTCGCGATCCATGAGCATTGCCGACAGCACCGCCTGCTCTGCGTCTTCAGAGTATGGCGGTCGTCGTTCGGAGTAGGGATCACGCGCCGGTGGCGCTATCGAGAATTCTACGGGCGAGCTTGACATCTTCCCAGGTCGGACGTTTCCACGACGGATTGCGTAGCAACGCCGCGGGGTGATAGGTGACGACGAGCGGAATTCCGTGATAACGATGGATCTCGCCACGGAGCTTGCCGATCGGAGTCTTGGTGTTGAGAAGAGTCTGTGCTGCAAAGGTCCCGAACGCAACGATTACTTTCGGCTTGATGAGCTCCAGCTGCCTCACCAGGTACGGGCTGCAGGCTTCGATCTCTCCCGGCGCCGGATTTCTGTTACCGGGGGGCCGGTGTTTCACCACGTTTGTGATGAAAACCTCCTCGCGAGTCAGCTCGACCGCCGCCAGGATCTTGGTCAGGAGCTGGCCGGCCTGACCGACGAACGGGCGCCCCGTCTCGTCTTCATTGGCTCCGGGCGCTTCGCCAACGCAAACGAGCCGAGCCTTGGAAGCTCCCTCGCCAGGAACTCCGCGGTTTGCAGTCTTGTAGAGGGGACAGCGGGTGCATGCCTCCACAGCCTTGGCGATCGCCGAAAGTGAGCTGAGTTTCATGATATCAGTGTTGAATAGCTCTTCGGTGTCCCCTGTAATTGATATTCCAGCCGGTGGGGCCGGAGCGGGCTCGGGAGTTTTGCTGGCTGCTGGCGCCGATGGAGCCGCTGGGGCCAGAGCTGAACGCCAGTCATCCGGCTGTCGCGATGCGAGCTGGCGTGGAGTGGGAGCGGGCCGCTCGCCGGTCCTGGCCGCACCGAGCGTGCGCAGTGCTTCATCTACGGTCATCGAGTCGAGCAATAGCTCCGACTCGCCCAGCTCGCGCCGCTGCTCGAGATAGAGCCGCAGCTTTTCCTTAGCGTCCATTCAGCAGCGTCTCGATTCGGTCGAGGATCACTTCAGCGAGCTCCGTTTTTTTCAT
>DASWQD010000468.1:0-2179 GCA_036398255.1 Gemmatimonadaceae bacterium
TGTAGTTACTGATTCTCGATTTTCGGAGTGCGGTGCCGATCGATCCACCCTCCCCAGGCGAGCATGACCGCAGTGGCGATGAGAGCGGAAATCCAGATCGCCCTGACCGAGGGTGGCACTGAGCCTGAGAGTGAATCGAACACATAGAAGACAAGCAGGAACGCCGCGAGCGCCCACAATGCGAAGGTCCCGATCCTGTCGCGGGCGCGCGTGGCGCGCGCGTACAGCATCACGCCGGCGACGAACATCAAAATCTCGACCGCCATCGTTCCGTACATCGAATTCCACAGGCCGAGTCCGAAACGTGGACCGCGCGGCCAGAGCGGCATGTCCGGCTTGTGGGTGATCCAGTCGAGTACCCAGTGCGAGACGACCAGAGCGCCGACCACAATGCCTGAGCGCGCACCGTCTGGGCGATTCCGATAGTACGCGGCGAAGAGCCCGCCCCAGAGGATCAGCATCAGGAGACTGTGAGACCAGGGATAGCTCACGAACTCGAGCGGCGTAGAAACGGTCGCGCCGGGAGCGATGCGAACTTCCTCCGCGCCGATGGCGACGAGTATCGGCCACAGAACATCGGCGAACAGCGCGGCAAGGAGCAGCACGGGGAGCGGCACGCGAGGTGCGGCTTTCTTTCCCGCAAACGCGACAGCGAAATGTCCGATGAACATGCTCGCTCCTACGGTTGAGTTACCTCAGGGTACGAGAGCCCTGCCCGCAAGCTGGTCTTCGACCATCGCGATGAAATCGGCGACGGCCATCACTTCCTGCTTCTTCCCCGCCCCGCGCACTCTCAACGCGAGGGAATCACTTTCAGCTTCCCGCTTTCCGATGATCGCCATGTACGGAATCTTGAGCGTCTCCGCCTCGCGGATGCGGTAGTTCAGCGTCTCCGACCGATCGTCGAGATGCACGCGCGCGCCTCGCGCCTTCAGGCGATCGGCAATCGAGCGCGCAGCGGGAGCCAGCTCATCGGCGATCGGAATCACGCGCACCTGCTCTGGAGCGAGCCAGAGCGGAAACGCTCCCGCGTAGTGCTCGATGAGTCCGCCGACGAATCGCTCCATCGATCCGACGAGAACGCGGTGCAGCATCGTCGGACGATGCGGAGCGTTGTCGGCGCCGGTGTACTCGAGATCGAACCTCTCCGGGAGATTGAAGTCGAGCTGGACAGTCGGACCCTGCCACTTCCGGCCGATCGCATCGATGAGCTTGAAGTCGAGCTTCGGTCCGTAGAATGCGCCGCCGCCTTCGTCGATCGTGAATTCCTGACCGCGCTTCTGCATCACCTCGGCGAGGGTCGCCTCAGCCGCGCGCCAGGTCTCTACTGATCCGAGAGCTTTCTCGGGCCTGGTGGAGAGCTCGATGGTGTACGGGTAGCCGAAAGTCTTGAGCATCTCATCCACGAGATCGAGCAGCCTCTCGATTTCCGAGGGTACCTGCTCGGGGGTACAGAAAACGTGCGCATCATCCTGCGTGAAGCCGCGAACGCGCAGCATTCCATGCAGCACCCCGCTCCGCTCGTAGCGGTACACCGTGCCGAATTCAGCGTAGCGAATCGGAAGGTCGCGGTACGACCGCGAGTGCGACTGGTAGATGCAGATGTGTCCGGGGCAGTTCATCGGCTTCGGACGATACGACGCGCCCTCGACATCCATCGCCCCGAACATGTTCTCGGCGAAATTCTGAAGGTGACCCGAAATCTGGAACAGCCGCTCGCTTACGATGTGAGGTGTGTAGACCAGCTCGTATCCGTGGCGCAGAATGAGATCCCGCTCGTACGACTCGATCTCGTTGCGGATGATCGCGCCACGCGGATGCCACAGGATCAGCCCGGGGCCGACGCGCTGGTCCGTCGAATACAGGTCGAGCAGGGCGCCAAGGTGCCGGTGGTCGCGGCGCTTGGCCTCCTCGAGCCTGTGCAGGTACGCGTCGAGATCCTCTTTCGAGAACCAGGCTGTCGCGTAGATGCGCTGGAGCATCTGGCGCTTCTCGTCGCCACGCCAGTACGCGCCTGCAGTGTGCAGGAGCTTGAAATGCTTGAGATGAGAAGTGTCCGGGACGTGGGGACCGCGGCACAGGTCGATGAACGGTCCGTCGGTGTAAGTCGAGATGATCTCGTCTTCGCTGAACTCCGCAAGCCTCTCGAGCTTGAGCGGGTCATCGGAGAATTTCTCGC
>DASWQD010000469.1:0-1864 GCA_036398255.1 Gemmatimonadaceae bacterium
GGCGCGGACACACTTCTGCGAAGTCGTGGCCCGACGCCCGAACGAAGGGTTCTCCTGGCCGAGGAAGACGCGCTTGAACTGCACCATCCCGGCGTTGGTGAACAGCAGCGTCGGGTCGTCAGCGGGAACGAGCGAGCTCGAGGGACGCACCGCGTGGCCCTCGCGCTCGAAGTACTCGAGGAATTTTCTGCGGATCTCGGATGCCTGCATCGCTCAAATATAGCGGGCAGCGATATGTCTCTCACACACTTCTGGTACGAGGTACGCGCCCGGTTTAGCTTGCGCGCGTGACCTCAAACCAAGTCATCCAGGGACTCTGGATCGGGGACGCGCTCTCAGCCATGGAGCGGTTGTCCATCGCCTCGTTCCTCGCTCATGGGCACGATTACCACCTCTACGTCTATGAGGCTCTCGAAGGCATCCCCGCCGGCACCACACTGCGCGACGCCGCGGAGATTCTTCCCCGGTCGCGGGCGTTCATGTATTCGGAGCAGAAAAGCTGGTCGGGCTTCTCCAATTTTTTCCGGTACAAGCTCCTCCTCGAGCGAGGTGGGTGGTGGTTCGACACCGATTTCGTGTGCCTGCGTCCAATCGACTTCGAGAACGATCACGTCTTTGCCAGCGAGTTCGCGCTCGGCCGGCAGATGGTGACGTCCGGTGCGATCAAGGCGCCGGCAGGCAGCGCGGTCATGCAGCATGCGTGGGACGTATGCCAGTCGAAGGATCCAGCCAAGCTCGTGTGGGGCGAGACGGGCCCGGCCCTGATGGAGGAATCGGTGGAAAATTTTTCCATGCATGATCTCGTTCAGCCGTGGAAGACGTTCTGCCCGTATGGATACAAGGAGTGGAAGGATGCAATTCGTCGCCGGTTCGATGATCGCCGGCTCGACGGCGCGAGCACGCTCCATCTCTGGCATGAGCAGTGGCGGGCGGCGGGGCAGGACCGGAATCGGTCGTATCATCCGCATTCGCTCTACGAGCGTCTCAGGCGCTGGTATCTCCCGGATGAGGATCGGGACCGCCCTACCTTTCGCGAATCAGTTCTTCGGCTTTTCGGGAGATAAAAAAAACGGGGACCCGAAGGTCCCCGTTCTCTCTCAGGAAACTTGTAAATCAGGTACCGGCGCGGACGATGATGTTGTCTACGCCCCAGCTCTCGTCGTAAACCGACTGCTGCGTGGGATTCGACGTGTTGATCACGAAGGTAATCCCTGCGCCGCCGCACGGGTTCGATCCGCTGAACGACAGGTTGTACGTCGCGTCGCCGAAGCTGCGGAAGACCGGGGTGTGCGAGAGGTCCGAGCGTGTGGCATAGCCCAGAGCGTCGATCGCTTCTGCACCCGAGCCGGCCTTGAACCCTCCCTCCAGGAACGAGTTCGGATAATCCTGCTGAACGGTGTACTGATTGGAAAACGTGGTCTTCAGAAGGGTGTTGATCGCTGCGCCTGCGCTGCAGCGATAGCCGACTTCAACGACGTTCGCCAGGAAGGCGCCCTGCTGAGCCTGCTTCCCACGACCATCCCACGATCCGATGATGTACAGATCGAAGTTCAGGTTATAGTTGGTGCCACCCGGTGCGTTGATCACGACCTGCGTGCGGGTGTTCGAGAAACGGCCGAGGAAATCCTGGCCACCTGCTGGTGCTGTGACTACGCCCGGCGCGTCTGCGACCCCACTGGCTCCGACCTGAAGTTCGGTGCCGATGGTACTGCCGCCGACTGCTGAGATGGTGGTCCCGTTCTCGAAGTCAAACTGGCCGACAACCGGGCAAGACGCGCAGACGACAATTGGGTCTACGGGCTTGGCGTAGCTGGGGTCGAGGTCGGTTGAGACGGGTGCAGTGGACGAGTCACTGCAGGCGGCG
>DASWQD010000470.1:0-37855 GCA_036398255.1 Gemmatimonadaceae bacterium
AGCTGTTTGATGTTTGGGGTCAGCCGCTCACGCGGGACAATGTCGCTGGGCAGCTTGGCCGGGTCGTAGTCTTCGTCAACCAGGCACGGTACGAGGGCGACTTGAGATCAATAGTTCTCGGCGACCACGCTCTTGTGAGCCTTCAGGTCGGATCACCGCTCGTAGCGCCGCCGAAGTTCATCATTCCCGCTGCGCCCTGACACACTCTGGCGCGAGCTGAACGGCTCGCGCCGACAGTCTCACGGAGCTAGCCTTTAGCCTCCGTGAGCGCACTAGCATTCGTTCTGGTTCTGACCTCTGCCGGCCTTCACGCACTGTGGAATTTCATGGTGAAGCGCTCGGGAGCATCGGGCGCCGTATTCATCTGGCTGTTTACTCTCCCATCTGTCATCCTGATGGCGCCGGTGGCGATATGGATGATCATCACCGGGCACGTGACGTTCACTCTCGCTGCCGTGCTTTTCCTCGCCGGCAGCGCAGTCGTTCACACCGTGTATTTCCTGCTTCTCGCGCGTGGCTATCGCGATGGGGATCTATCGGTGGTCTATCCCATTGCGCGCGGCACAGGTCCGCTGCTCGCCGGAATCATTGCAATCGTCACACTGCACGAACGCCCTTCGCTCGCGGCAGTCGTCGGCGCCGTGTGCATCACCGCCGGAGCAATGCTTCTGGCGTACGACCAGCGCAATGGATCTCGACCTCCGGGCGCGAGCCGCGTACGATCGGCGGAGTATGGACTCGCGATAGGTGTGCTGATCGGTATTTACACAGTGTGGGACAAGCACCTGGTGAGCAGTCTCTCGGTGCATCCGGTGATTCTGGAATGGGTCGTGAGCGGATCGATCGGATTGCTCGTCACCCCTGCAGCTCTCGCCAATATCCCGCTGGTGCGGACGACGTGGCAAGAACACAAAGGCGTCGCGGTCGCGGGGGCGATCCTGAGCTCGGCGTCCTACATTCTGTTTCTCACTGCTCTCGCGACTGCGCCAGTGAGCCGGGCTGCGCCGCTTCGCGAGACGAGCATCCTGATCGGAGCACTGCTCGGCACTCGCCTGCTGGGAGAGGGAAGGACTCGACAGCGGCTTGCGGCAGCGGGCGCGATCAGTATGGGAGTGATGCTCGTCTCGCTCGGCTGACTTGGCCTGCACCATCAGAGGAAAAGGTTTTGTGAGACCGGTGAGACCGGTGAAAAGGCGGGAACTACGCTTTTATGTTTTTTAAACAAACACAAAAAAGTGGTGTTCGCTTTTCTCACCGGTCTCACAAAACCCTTTCCCTTGAGTCACGAGAGTGACATCCATAACGTCTATCCTCGCCCAATTCTTTCGCCGCTCGTCTTGTCGAAGAAGTGCGCCTTGGCCAGGTCGAATGCGAGCGTGATGGGCGAGCCGGGATCCGGGAACGGGCGCGGGGCGACGCGAGCAGTGAGGTTGTACCTTCCGATTGTCGAATAGACAAAAGCCTCGTTGCCGAGTGCCTCGACCAGCTCGAGACGAGCGGGCGCGGTAATTGGCGGATGCACGACTGTCGATTCCCCGGTGAACAGCGCCGGCCCGGATTCAGGAGCGACCGAAACATCCTCCGGCCGAATGCCCAATGTGACCGCCTTGCCCTCGAATCCCTCCATGCGATGCATCAGGCTTGGCGGAAGATCGACGGAGAATGAATTTGCGTCGGCAACGAACTGGACTCTGTCACCGTTTACGAGTGCGCCGTCCACGAAGTTCATTCCAGGGCTTCCGATGAAACCGGCGACGAAGCGGTTCCGCGGATGGTCGTACAGGTTCATCGGCGTATCGATCTGCTGCACGTGACCCTTGTTCATCACGACAATCCGATCGCCGAGCGTCATCGCCTCGACCTGGTCATGAGTCACGTAGATCATCGTCGCATCCAGGTCATTGTGCATCTTTGCGATCTCGCGGCGCATCTGAACGCGCAGCTGCGCATCGAGATTGGACAGCGGCTCGTCGAACAGGAACACCTTCGGCTCACGGACGATCGCCCTGCCGAGCGCAACGCGTTGGCGCTGGCCGCCCGATAGCGCACGGGGCCGGCGGTTCAAATAGTCGGTAATACCAAGAATGTCGGCTGCCTTCGCCACTCGCTGGTCGATCTCTGATGCGGGTGTGTTACGCAGCTTCAAAGCGAAAGCGAGGTTATCGCGAACCGTCATGTGCGGGTACAGCGCGTAGTTCTGGAATACCATCGCGATGTCGCGATTCTTCGGCGGGACGTCGTTCACGACGCGACCATCGATCGAGAGCGTTCCGGCACTGATCGATTCGAGGCCGGCGATCATTCTGAGTGTCGTGCTCTTTCCGCACCCCGATGGCCCCACGAGCACGATGAATTCACCATCGGCAACATCGAGATCGACGCCGTGCACGGCTACATGCTCACCGGCGCCCTGATAGATTTTGCGAATGCCTTCAAGCTTTACGCTCGCCATCGCGCCTCGGCAACGTTATGAGTGAGCAATTCCTGTTTCCGCCCGATTTTCTCTGGGGTGCCGCTACTGCAGCGTACCAGATAGAGGGATCGCCGCTGGCGGACGGAGCGGGACCGAGTATCTGGCACCGGTTTTCGCATACGCCCGGCAACACGACCAACGGTGATACCGGTGACGTCGCCTGCGACCACTACTATAGATATGCGTCCGACATAGCTCTGATGCGGGAGCTCGGCCTGAAGGGCTATCGACTCAGCATCTCGTGGAGCCGGATATTTCCCGAGGGAAAGGGGCGCATCAACCAGGCAGGGCTCGATTTCTACTCGCGGCTGATCGACACGCTTCTCGAGAGTGAGATCATGCCGAACGTCACGCTCTACCACTGGGACCTGCCTGCAGCGCTCGACGACCTCGGCGGCTGGCTCAATCGCGACATCGCGAGCTGGTTCGGTGATTATGCGAGCACCATGTTCGATGCGCTCGGAGACAGGGTTTCCATGTGGGCGACGCTCAACGAGCCGTTCGTAGTCATGGATGGCGGGTACATGCACGGGAATCTCGCGCCCGGCCATCGCAACATGTACGAGGCGCCGATCGTCACGCACAATCTTCTGCGGGCGCACGGCATCGGTGTCCAGGCGTTTCGTGCGCGCAACGCGGCGAATAGCAGAATCGGTCTCGTGGTGAATCTCGAGCCGCGCTATGACGCGTCCGACTCGACTGAAGACAAAGCTGCAGCGGTGCGAATGGACGCGTACTCCAACCGCCACTACCTCGATCCCGCACTTCTCGGCGAGTATCCGGGTGAGCTGAAGGAGATCTTCGGAGAAGCTTGGATCAATCCGTCCGACGAGGACATGCAGCTCATCCGGCAGCCGCTCGACTTCATCGGCGTGAACTATTACTCCCGCTCGGTGATTCGCTACGACGAAACGCGACCGCCGTTCTACGCCAGCCCCGTGGCTCAGATCGGGAATCCGCACACGGAAATGGGATGGGAAGTCTATCCGCCCGGACTTACGCGGATTCTCACCCGGATCAAGGCGCGCTATGGCGACATTCCACTTTACATCACCGAGAACGGATCTGCGTTTGCCGATCCCCCGGCGGCAACCGACGGTCGAATTGAAGATCCGCTGCGCGTGGATTACCTGCGCGCTCATCTTCGCGCCATTCATGCCGCGATGGAACAGGGAGTGAACCTGCGCGGATACTTCGCATGGTCGCTGCTCGACAACTACGAGTGGAGCCACGGCTACAGCAAGCGATTCGGAATCGTTCATGTCGACTACGAGACGCAGGCGCGGACCATAAAGGACACCGGGAAATTCTACACCCGGGTCATAGAGTCGAACGGAGCTGCGCTCGGCTGAAGTCATGACGCTGGGGGGATGGTCACTCTGGCCGGCACTCGAGTGACTTTCGTAGTCGCACCGACGGGTGGCTTGATGATGATGCCGCCGGGCGGGATTCGAACACCACCGTCGATCATCAGGTCGATTCCCTTCGGGCCCGATTTCATGGTGTAGGTAAGCGGGCCATAGTGGGTCGATAATCGCGTGATGCCGACGCCCGCAGGATCGCGCAGCCAGCTCATGGGGATTCCGGCGCCAATTACGAGACTCGAATCTGCGTCGTTCTCGTACGCGAACATGTCGAGCACCGACCGTATGAAATCCGAGCCGACCCAAGTGTGCGGCATGTCGCCGATGAACTGAACCGAATCGACTTTCTCCATCACCACTTCAGCCCAGTGGTGCCATTCCTTCGGCCGCTGATGGCCGAAGAACCAGTCAGCAATCTCATGCGCCCGGGCGCGCTGCCCGAGTCGCACATATGTACCGACGGTCCGCCATTCGTAGGGAGTATAGGCTCCCCACGGCTTACCGCTGTCACGCCGCCTGATGAAGTTTGCGTAGTACTTGTCGAACGTCTTCCTGATCAGCGGATCGATGTCAGATCCGAGCTCGCCAGCAGGGTTGACCCCCACAGTCGTGGATGTCGCATCGAAATCACCTAGCTCAGCTGCACCGGGGATGAAATCGATCCTGTGATTCTTCATCGCGAGACGGATGGAAGCGTGAAAATCGCGCCGGAACACATCGCGAACCTGCGCGTAGTGGACCGCCTCCTGCTTTCCAAGAACCTTTGCGATCTCCGCCGCGTCCATGAATCCGCGCAGTGCGAAAAAGTCGTCCCAGTACGAATGCATCGGCTTCGCCGAGTAGCCTTCGTGGCTGATCGATTGCGGCATCAGGCCGTAGAATACTTTCTTCTCACCTCTTTGATACTCAGGAGTCGTTCGCGAAAGCCGAAGTGAGTCCTGGTAGTGAAATGCCTTCGCTATCTGCGGCCACACCTTCTCGAGAGTCGCGCGGTCTCCCGTATGGCGGTAGTACTCAGCCGCCAGATAGATGAACTGACCGTGGCTGTCGTTCTCGGGGACAGGACCTGCTCCGTGAGAGTCGACGCAGCAGGGAATCTTTCCGTTCTCGAACTGGTATCCCGCGAACCATTCGAGAAATTCCTTCACCTCCTGAGAGTGACCGAGGCGAAGAAGCGCGGCTGAGGTGAGCGAGCCGTCGCGTATCCATGATCTCTCGTACGAGCGCGAGCCTGGCTGTATTGCGGGGCCATCGCGGTTGATGAGGATATACGCGAGGTTCGAGCGAATCGACTGAGTGATGCGCGATGCCGACCGAGGCAGCTGGATCTTCACCTGGCCGAGCGCGTTTCTCCACCACGTCCTGGCGGAATCGAGCTGGGCAGCGGCCCATTTTTCCGAACAGCCGGCAAGCATGCAAGCCGGCTTCGCGTCGTGCATTGGCACTGCAACGTAGATGACTGAGTCGGCATTCGGCGCGAGCGTGAGATCGTAGCCGAGGACGCCTGCGGCCAGGCCAAGCTTGTCGTATGCGGCCGTCGCCGAAGGCGGAGCGCCGCGTCTCAAGGCTTCGACGATGTTTTCCTGGTCGAACGACGAAGCTCCGAACAGAGTTGGGCGCGAGACCGGAACGACAGTGAGAGTGCCGTTCACGTGAACTGCATTACCGTCGAACGAGATGCTGTCGATTGGCGCAACTCCACCGGGCGTATTGAGGAACTGCCACGGCGGATTCACCTGGAACGGTCGCAGCGTCAGGTAGAGAGTGGCCTTCTGAGGCTGTCCACTCATGTTGCGAACTCGATAGCTTCCGAAAAGCTGCGAGGACCCCGGGGTACCGGTGGCATACGCGGTTGTCGTCAGCTCGATCGGAAACGCCGACCACGTCACCGACGGAATCGGCAGATCTTCTTCGGCATCGAACGGCCGGGAGCTCACATTGGCCCAGGAGAGAAACCGGGTTCCGATTCTTATGAACGGCTCGATGGAAAACTGGGCCTTTCCAGTCTCGAGCATTCCTCGGCTGTCGAGCAGTCCCTCGTGTTTGTCACCGCTCACGCCGACAACGGTCCAGTATGACTGTTTGCCCGTGAAGAAGCGCGGATAGTTCCCGAGAGTCTCATCGCGAGAGACAGCCTTGAGGAATTCATTCTTCGAAGATGACCACGTGAGTGGCTTGACCTCGATTTCCTTCAGTCCTACTGCTCCCGATGGTCCTACGGTCAGGCGGATGAATCGCGCGTCGGATTCCGGAAGAAACAGGTAGTCACGCGTTCGGTCGCTCGTGCCGATCGTATAGACCGTGTTGTATGCCGAGCCGTCGATCGATGTGCTGACAAGGTACGATGCCGGCCGCGATCCCTTCTCCCAGTCGATCACGAGACCGCCGAACTCGCGCCGCCTGTGGAAATCGATGTCGAGATTGCGTGGCGTCGTACCAGCCGGGAATCGCCAGCTCGTCGCCACGTTTCGGTCCATGGCCATCGAGCCGGGGTGGCCGCTCATGCCAGGGCCGACAACTCTTGGATTGAGCGTGTACGGCCCTTCGCGGGCGAGAGGCGTAAGTCGCAGCTCATCGAGCCACACCGATCCCTTGCCGCCCGAGCCGGCAGTGATGGCGAACTCGATTGCGGCAACGTCCTGGAGATCTCCTCCACCCCTTGGGCCCCAGGCAAAAGAGATGTGCCGCTTCTTTCGTGTCACCGTTTTCCATTCCGCCGGAAACACATAATCGGGCTGGTTCGACCACCAGACATTTTCGCCACTCGGATCGACGAGCTTGAACTCGAGCGTATTGGTTGGTGCGGGCCCGCGAATCTTGAATGTGAATTCGTAATTTTCCGGAACGCGCAGCTTGAACTTCTTGTTGATCACTGCGTATCCGCCGTGCCCATGAAAATCGAAATCCACACGCATCGATTTTCCCGTCAGCCCCTGATCTTCGTGCAGCGAGAGAGACACGCCATCCGAGGGAGCCGTCGTCCAGCCTGCAGTCGACTCAAAGTCGTCGAGGACGACATCTGCCACGGGACCCTGAAGCGCCGCGACGAGGAAGAGCATCGAAGGATTGATCATCCCTTTACGCTCCCCGCCATTACGCCCTGGATGTAGTATCGCTGCAGGAACAGAAACACGAGCATCACTGGAATGACGGTTATCACCGATCCGGCCATCATCATCTCAGTGTCCTGCACGTGCTCGCCGGAGAGATTTGCGAGCGCTACCGGCAGGGTGTAGTGAGACTCGTCGCTCAGGACGATGAGCGGCCACATGAAGTCGTTCCACGTCGCCAGGAAAGTCCATATCGACAGTGTCGCAAGGATGGGAAGGATTCCCGGAACGACGATCGACCAGAAGATCCTGAACTCCGACGCTCCGTCGACTCTCGCGGCGTCGAGCATCTCGTCGGGAATCGACAGCGCGTACTGGCGGACGAGGAAGATTCCGAAGATGCTCGCGAGTCCCGGGATGATCACTCCCCAGTAAGTGTTGATCAGTCCGAGATTCTTGAGAAGGAGAAACAACGGAAGCATCGAAACCTGCACGGGAAGCACGAGCCCCGCGGAGAGGAAGCGGAAGAGCTTGTCACGGCCCTTGAAGCGGAGCTTCGCGAATGCATAGCCTGCTGCCGAGTTTACGGCGAGCGAAGCGAACGTGACCGTGACTGCAATCAGCGCGCTGTTGAACAGATACCTGCCGAGGTTCAGCCTCGTGAACAGGTCGTTGTAATGTGCGAGAGTCACGTCGCTCGGAATGAAATGCGGCGGGAAGGTACTCGCCTCGCCAGTCGGCATAAGGGAAGCGGACAGCATCCACAGCATCGGCAGCAGCGCGAGAAGAGCCCCGAGCACCAGCAGAGCGTAGAGCGCGACTCTCGTCAGGCGCTCGCGTCGCGCGATCGAAGGAAGCGGATCATGCGGGTGGGTCATGTTCGCTCCTTCTGAAGGCGGAACTGAACGAGCGTCGCGAGCAGGATCACGATGAAGAGCACGAACGCGATCGCGGCAGCGTAGCCCATCCGCCACCAGCGGAATCCTTCCTCGTACATGAGGAGAACGACACTCGTCGTGCTGCGCAGCGGTCCACCCTGCGTCATCACATACGGCTCGGCGAACAGCTGGAAGTAGCCGATCATCGTGATGACGCTCACGAACACGAGAGTAGGTGCCAGCATCGGGAGGGTGATGCTGAAGAATCTCCGCATCGCGCTCGCTCCGTCGATCTCCGCGGCGTCATAGAGATCTTCCGGTATTGCCTGAAGGCCGGCGATGAAGATGAGCATGTTGTAACCGAAGCTCTTCCACACAGCCATCAGGATGATGGCCGGCATTGCCCATTTCGGGTCGCCGAGCCAGTCGATGGGCTCGATGCCGATCGAGCCGAGTGCGTAGTTGAAGAGGCCGTAGCGTGTGTGATAGAGATACTTCCACACGATCGCCACGGCGACGAGAGTCGTGACGAATGGAGTGAAGTAGATCGTGCGGAAGAAGCTCTTGAAGCGAACGAGCTTCGAGCTCAGCAGGAGCGCAGCTCCGAGGGAAACCGCAATCGTCAGCGGCCCGCCGACGAATGCGAAATAGAATGTGTTGCGGAGCGCGAGCCAGAAATCGGGCGTCTGGAGCAGCCGCGCATAGTTGTCGAAGCCGACGAAGCGCGTGTTTCCCGGGTTGGCGATGCCATAGAGGTCGAAGTCCGTGACGCTCAGTAACAGGGAAGCGGCAACGGGGAGGAAGAAGAACACTCCGATCAGCGCCAGCGCCGGCGCGAGGAAGAACCACGCTGCTGTGTTGGCTTCGGACGGAATGCGCAGCTTGCTCATCTCATTGCCCCGCTTTCTGCTTCTGGTCCATCAGCCATCGGCGCTTCTGGAGGATGTTATCCACGTCGCGGTCGAGTGCCGCCATCGCCTGCTGCGGAGTCTGCCTCCCTCGAACAGCTCTCTCACCGTGCTCGAACACTTTCGTCGCAATCTGTTCCCACTCCGGAACCTTGGGAGTCGGCACAGCGCGCTCGAGCTGCTCGCGGAATGCAGTCGCATACTTGTTGCCCGAAAGCACCGGATCGTCCCATGCAGTGCGGCGCGCCGGGAGATCGCCGGTGAGCTGATGAAAGCGGACCTGCACGTCGGGCCGCGACAGGTATTCCATCAGCTTCCACGCTTCGTCCTTGTGTTTGCTTCCGCGGAAAAGCGAGAGACTCGCCCCGCCAGCGAGTGAGACGCCGGGTCCGTCAACTCCTGGAAGCGCGGCAGTCATCCACTTGTCCTGCATGCTCTTTGGAAGCCGGTTGGTGAATTCGCCGATCTGCCACGGACCGCTGATGTACATGGCGATGTTTCCGCGCTCGAACTCCTGGTAGAGGTTCGATATCTCGCTGCCGGCAAACGGCGGCGCGAGCTTGTCGCGAAACAGTCCGACGTAAAAGTCGAACGCCGTCATGAACTGCGGCTGGCTGAAGCCGCCGAAGCGGTCATTGTCCCGCAGGATCGGCGATCCGGCCTGCAATCCGAGAATGACGATCGGCGGCCACTCGGTTATCGGTATGAGAAGCGGATACTGGTGCTCGTTCATCCTCGACTTGATCTGCACCATGCATTGTCGCCAGGAAGCCCATGTCTTCGGCATTCCCTGACATCCGGCATCGGCGAGCAGGTCGCTGCGATAGAAGATCACGCGCGTGTCCACGTACCACGGAATGCCGTAGGTGACGTTGTCTACCGTGTTCGTGTTCCAGATTCCGTCGAAGTAGTCACTTCGCGGAAGTTCCTTCGATGCGGCGACTCGCGAATCGAGAGGCTCGAGAGCGTCGAGCGCGACGAACTCGGGCACCCACGTATTCCCGAGCATCGCGATGTCAGGGGTCGCATCGCCGACGTATGCGGTGAGGAGCTTCTCGTGAGCGGCGCTCCACGGAATCTGCTGGACCTGCACGCGGATTCCGGGATTTTCCTTCTCGAATCCGGGAAGGAGCTGCGAGACGACTTCTCCTTCGCGCCCCATCGCCCACAGGCGGAGTGTGGGCTCATCTCTTTGCGACGAACATCCTGCAAGGGCCGTCGCCAGCACAAGTAAGCAAAGCCGACGACGGCCGACCGTCACTGCACTGGCCTCTCCGGGAAACTCCAAGCCTGAAAGGCAAACTGCTGATTTAACCGCCGAGCGCGCCGAGGACACCGAGCACCGCTGTTGACCAACAACAAACCAACTCTGCTTCTCTCGGCGCGCTCGGCGGTTAAACACTGAGGTTATCCTGTCATTGATCAAGCCATCCACCAGTGAATCCGGCGCGCTTGAGTCCGCGAATGATGTGAGGATTGGTGCGCATCACACGCCACACGAGCCCTGTCCGGTAGTTCTCTACCATCGCGATAATCGGGCCCTGATCGATTCCGAGAAAGTCCGTGTCGAACCAGCCCACGCCGCGGACGACCTTGCCGTGCTGGGGCTTGATGTCCACATCGAAGGTGGGATTGAAGGAATCGAGAAAGCCGTAGCTGGTGAAGAGGTTGTCTCCGTACTTCTCGCGCATGGCTACGAGCGCGGGGACGGCAATCTCCGGTGCGAACGCTACCGATCCACCGGCGGCCGTCGGCCCGAGCGTGCCGTCGTCACGAATTTCGCGATCAGCTGCACCGCGCGCCGAGTACGTCCAGAACCGCCGCGGTTTCCCACGGAGATCGAGAAGCGTGTCTTTCGGTCCGTCGACAGCGGTGAGCCCCCAGATGTTGGCGCCGTAGTCCTTCCAGTCGCCAGGGTTGGCTATCGCGTACGCGCGCTGAGAGTACGTCGCCCGACGCGCGTTCTCGAAGTAGTCGATCCCCTTCTCGCGCATGTATGCATCGCGAATTCCGCGGAAATCGATCCAGATATGCGAGTACTGATGCCCGAACAGCGGAGCGAAGTTAACGTGCTGCTGTCCGTAGAAATCAGCCCAGTGATAGGTGCTGACGTACGCCTGGTGTTCCGCCGGATCGACTGGATGCGTCGGCGATCCCAGGGCGAGAACGTTGAGAATCAGGGCTTCGTTGTAGCCGCGCCAGTCGGCTTCGATGAACCCGCGCTCGGGATGCCATCCCATGCTGACGAGCGGATTTCGCGGCCTGATCCATTGCCAGTCGACGCGCTCGTAAAGAGAATCTGCGTACGCGCGAATCGATGCTTCGACCGGAGTGTTGCCGGTGAAGTACGACTGGCAGAACAGTGCCCCGGCAAGGAACAGCGACGTGTCGATGGTGGAGAGCTCGACCTTCTCGAAACGAAGGCCGGTCGCCATGTCGAGGAAATGGTAGAAGAATCCCTTGTGGCCGGTGATTCCGGTTGTCTGCTCGCCCTGTGGCGCCCGGTACATGAAGCGCAGCGTCGTGAGGGTCCGATCAGCCGCCTGAGATCGCGTGACGTATCCGCGCTCGACGCCGATCGGATAAGCGGTGAGCGCAAACCCGATCGCAGCGACGCTCGAGAAGCTTTTCGTCGGCCAGCGATCGGGTGTGAGACCGTTGACCGGATTGGTGCGCTCCCAGAACCACGCGAAGGTTCGCTGCTCGAGAGTATCGAGGAACGCAGTTTGTCGGGGAGTGAGAGTCGCCTGCGGTGTGGGAACTGTCGTGCGGGTCGGTGAGCACGCCGATACGACCGCAAGGAGAAGCAGGATGGAGCGCTTGATCATGGAACCGTCTAGCGATAGGAGACAAAACGGGGCACCCGAAGGTGCCCCGACAAGTCAGTGATTAGAAGTTGAGCTCTGCTCCCAATTGGTAACGCCTTGCGTCGGTGACAACCTCGCGAGCCTTGCCGAAGTTTGCATCAGCGCGATTGCCGACGTTGTAGTTGCCGAGATTGTCGTGATTCGTGGCGTTGAACACATCAAGCGTCACGCCGATCGAGCGTGCTCCACGGCTGAAGAAGTCCTTTCGCAGGCGGAGATCCAGGTTCTGATACGGGAACGTGCCTGGAACCGTGAACCCGCCGCGCTCGAACTGCTGGGCACCGCAGAAGCGGGCGGCACAGCCCACGTCCAGCCGGTACTTGCCACCAAGCGTCAGAAGCCCGCTGAACTGGAAGCCCATCAGGTACGGGAGATCCGTTATGAAGTTCGCAACGACGCGGTGCTTCTCATCGTTGGACGGATGCTTGGGAATGCCGATCGTGTTCGGGAACGCGAACAGGTCGCCAAGCGCGTCGGTTCCCTCGAGCTCCCTGACGGTGTACGTGTAGACGAGACCAACGCCCCAGCCAATGCCGTTCTCGCTGTAGCGCGCATACGGACGGTCAAGCTTGAAGTGAAGCGCGTCGTACCACGTCTTCACGTCGTTGGTGGAGTAGATGAAGTTGCTGAAGCCATGGGGGCCGAGGTCGAAGCTCCTGCAGCAGCTGCCGTTCGTGTTCAGCGCGAAGTTCGCCCAGTTGAACACGAATCCGTCTTCGCCACGAACACCCGCATACGTCAGCGTCAGCGCGAAGTCTCGGATCATCTGACGCACGCCGAGGCTGAACTGTTGTGACCTCGGAACCTTCGCCTCGTTGTCGATGAACCACGCTTCCGGCCGGCCGGCCGAATGGGCCAGCGCATCGAGCACCGACTTGTCAGCCGTCAGGTACGAGTCGTTCCATGCCACCTGGCTC
The DNA here is from genome assembly GCA_036398255.1 of Gemmatimonadaceae bacterium. Taxonomy (GTDB): domain Bacteria; phylum Gemmatimonadota; class Gemmatimonadetes; order Gemmatimonadales; family Gemmatimonadaceae; genus UBA4720. Next base: position 12,458 of record DASWQD010000470.1, read on the forward strand.
CCGGTGGGGGCGACGCCGCGCGGCGCGAACTGAACGAAGAACGTCGGATGCGTGAGCTTCAGCTTCTCATCGATCGCGACGTCGAAAGGAATGCGATCGTAATAGAGACCCCATCCGCCGAAAAGGGTGGTGCGGTTTGCCTTGTCGATCGCGAGCGAGAAGCCAAGCCGCGGCTGAATGGCGCCCATGAACGGATCGCGATTGTCGCCTGTCGATATGTAGCGGCTGAGATCGAGCGGACTCGGCAGCTGGCTGTTGTAACGCGTCAGCGTGTCGGCCGCCGTCTGCGGCGTCACGTAATTGCGATTGAGCATGTCCGTCTCGACATCCCAGCGCACGCCGAGGTTGAGCGTGAGGCGATCGATCGGGCTCCAGTCGTCCTGGATATAGAGTCCAATCTGCTTGTTGTTCGCTTCGAGATTCGGATCACCGGTTCCGTACACCAGCTCGTAAGGCGAGGCGAAATTGTACTGCTGGTTCGCCCCTGCCCCTGTCGACTGGCGATAACGGAAGACAGGCGTGCCGTCGTTGTCCTTGACCACGTCGTACTTCACGAAGTCCACGCTCGCCCCCGCCTTGATGACGTGCTCGCCGGCGAGACGGAAACCGGTATACGTGACATCGTTGCGCAGGCCAAGGCGGCTCTGAATGAAATCCTGCGTCGAGGGGAACCCGCCGACGATGTTGTCAGTGTTGTTGTACTGGTATATGCGGCGCGGAATTCCAAGAACGTCAGGTCTCGGATTTCTCTGGAAGCGCGAGAAGTCGACCTTCGCTTCGTTGAGCCACGCGCCAGTGAAATAGTTGTACTTGACCTGCCCGAGCGAAACGTTCTGCCGGTAATCGACTGCACTGTTGAACGCCCGGTTTCCGCCGAAATCGCGAACGTCGGTCTCGCGACGGTTGCTGAAGTTCACTTCTCCCGACGAGTTGTTGGACATCGCGTAGTTCAGCTTTCCAAACAGCAGAGTCTCGCGGAAAGGCGAGGTGAACTCTCCGTTGTACTGACTGATATTGACAGTGTCGAGAGCCGGGAACCCGGTCGGCGGCGTGTTCATCGCAACGCGATTGTTTCGATCCTGGTAGTTGCCTTCATACGTGCCGAAGAAGAAGAGCTTGTCCTTGATGAGCGGTCCGCCGCCGCTGAGTGCGGCGAGTGTTCTCTTGTAGTCCGGCTTGGTGAAGTTCGGGTCAGCGCGCTGGAAGCTGTCGCGCGAAACCATGCTTTTGTTCTGATACTGGAAGAGCGCATTGCCCTTCCACGTATTGGTGCCGGACTTGGTCGTCGCAGTGATGATCGCGCTCGACGCCTTCTGGTATTCGGCCTTGAAGTTCTGGCTGATGACGCGGTACTCCTGAATCGCGCTGCGCGGGAACGGATTTCCCCGGCTCGCATCCTGGCCGGCAATTCCGCCGCCGGTGAGGTCGTTTTTCAGGCTCGATCCGTCGACGAAAAGGTTGACCGAGTTCGCGGACTGCCCGCCTGCCGAAAACGTCCTCGTCTGACCGTTCACTCTGTCTTCCGTGACCGTGATGCCGGGGGTCAGAGCTGCGAGATCGAGGAAGTTGCGGCTGGGCGTTGGAAGCTTCTCGATCTGCGCCTGGGTGACGTTGGTAGCGACTTCCGACGTCCGCGTTTCGGTCTCGGCGACGCCCGAAACGACTACTGCCTCGAGCTGCGCGGCCTGCTCCGACAGCGAGAAGTTCTGAATCTGAGTGGCACCGATCAGAACAGTGACAGTGCGCGTCTGTGGTGAGCTGCCAATTCTGCGAACTGTCATCTCATACGCCGCCGGTTGAATTCCCGGCAGCACGTAACTTCCATCTTCGCGGGTGATGGTTCCGCGAGAGACGCCGGTTTGCGGATTGCGGAGCTGAACCTGCGCGCCGATAGCCGGTGCCCCGCCCGATGTGATGGTTCCGCGAATGGTTCCAGTGGTGGTCTGCGCCTGAATGTCAACCGATGATGCGACTACCACACCGGCAACAAGGAGAAGCGTCAACAGCAATCGCGCAAGACTGATCCGACTCGATTTCATATATGTCTCCTGAATTGTTGAACGAAAAAAACACGATTGTCCGGCGGAGGTCCTCAGGCATGTCCTGGCGGACCGCACGATTCACGAATGACGAGGGCAGTGCGAAGAATCTCGTGTCTCGCGCGATGCTTCGGATTGCTGACCGCAGCGATGAGATTCTCGGTAGCCCGCTCGCCCAGGTCGGCGATGGGCACATGGACCGACGAAAGAGGAGGCGTCATGTGACGGGCAATCGGAATGTCATCGAACCCCGCGACAGCGAAGTCATCGGGCACTCGCGCACCGGCTTCGCGAAGCGCACTCAGGGCTCCAATCGCCATCGCATCGTTCGCCGCGAAAATCGCAGTAGGACGACACGACCGATTGGCGAGCATCTTCCGTACCGCTTCGTAGCCTGAATCCTCGGTGAAGTCGCCCTCCACCTCGAGTCGCGAATCCGGAGATATTCCGGCTTCCGCCAGCGCCGCGCGGTATCCGTTTCTCCGCTGCTCGCTGTCGATGTTGTGTTTCGCTCCGGAGATGATTGCGATCCGGCTGTGGCCGTGCTCGAGAAGGTGCTGCACCATCGCCTTTGCCCCGCGGCTGTTGCCGATTCGCACCGAGGCGACACCGCGCTGCTTCACCGATGCGTTCAGCAGGATCAAAGGATGCCCTTCGGGCAGCGTCGCAACGAGAGCCTTTGCATCGAGATCCGGCGACATCAGCACGAGGCCATCGACGCGACCGCGCATCGATCGCATGGCGCTTGCAACCTCCCGGCTGTCGCTATGGGAGCTCGAAACGAGCAGATGGTATCCGCTTCGCCTGGCCGCGGCATCGATGCCGCGAATGATCTCGGAAAAAAACTCGCCGTAGAGATCGGGCAGAAGGACGCCGAGCGTGTTGGTCTTGCTCGTCGTGAGGCTGCGTGCTCCGACGTGCGGAGTATATCGCAGCCTGGCCGCGACGTCCCGGATCCTCTTGCTCGTCTCTTCGCGAACCACATTCGCGCCGCTGAAAACGCGCGATACGGTCGCTACGGAGACGTCAGCCTGGCGAGCTACATCCTTGATCGTAACCATCGAAGTACCGGTGATGGAATTACCAATCAGGCGTTTCAAATGAGGCCGGGAAAATGTAACCGGTTACATCCGGGGCCGCGAGAGGAAGCCGGCAGCACTAGCCGCGAGCGCCCCCCGCGCTGACCTTATCAGGAGTGGAAACGCCGAACATCTCAGCGCAAGAGCCCGCCTTGCCGGACGTGACTCAGCCGAACACAGCAATACTCGGCGCCGCACCCTTCACCACCATCATCTCGAATGCGGGCGGGGGTGAAACCAGATACCGCAACATCGTCATCAACCGGTGGCGCGGTGATCCCACACTCGATGACCACGGCGTGTGGTGCTACGTCAAGGACATCACGAGAGGAAAGCTCTGGTCTGCCGCGCATCAGCCCGTGTGCGCAAAGGCATCGTCATACCGCGTTCTCTTCGAAAGCGACTGCGCGATCTTCCACCGCCGCGACGGCGACATCGAGACGAGGATGGAAATAATCGTCTCACCGGAAAGCGCCACCGAAGCGCGGAAAATCACCATCACCAACCGGTCTCCCGAGCAGCGTGAGATCGAGCTCACCAGCTACGGCGAAATTGTAATCGCGCCCGATTTCGCCGACCGCGGGCACCCTGCATTCCAAAGTCTGTTCGTGCAGACGGAATGGCTTGCGGAGAACAATGCTATTCTCGCCATGCGGCGGCCACGCTCCGCCGCCACGAAGCCCGTCTGGTGCGGACACGTGATTGCGGTCGCCGACGCCGTCGGACGCGTATCCTGTGAAACAGACCGGGGGCGCTTCATCGGCCGCGGAAGATCGGCCCGGAACGCCATGGCGATGGACAACGACGGAGATCTTTCGGGCCGAACCGGTGCCGTGCTCGACCCGGTATTCTCGATTCGTGCGCGTCTGGCTGTGCCGGCAGGCGGATCCGCCGAAGCGACGTTCCTGACATTCGTGAGCGAGGATCGCGAACGCGCCGTTCGAATGACGGACCTGTATCATCGTCATGCCGAGGTTGCCCGCGCCCTCGAACGATTTCGCGCCGAGGGGGCGGCGGCTCGCGAGTCTTTCGATGTGAGCAGCGAAGAGGAGGCGCTCTATCAGCAGCTCGCCGCTCAGCTGCTCTATCCCGCGAGAGCCGTCGATGAGCCTCCGACAATGATCGCATCCGTGCAGCTGCTCGATGGAATCGAAGACGTCAGGCAGCTGGAGAAGGCGCAGGGATATCTCGCGAGGAAGGGAGTCGATTTCGATCTCACTGTCCTTGCCCACGGACAAAAGCTCGCAGACGATCTCGCGGCTGAGCTCGCTGCCGCTGGGCAACGTGTCACTGTCCTGCGTTCAGATTCACTCGACTCGGCCGATCTCGAAGAGCTGATGTCATCCGCGCGAGTGCGTGTCGACTGCGACGGGTCCGGCACATGGCAGTTCGGATCACACGAGCGCGGCATCGAGACGCTGGCGTATTCGAGAAAGGTCGCCGACCTCGCGCAGGCACCCGACGGCTCCGGTCTCAGCTATTTCAACGGCATCGGCGGATTCAACGACGAGAACGAATACGAGATCCGCCTCACGGGATCGACTCTTCCTCCCGCGCCATGGATCAACGTCATCGCCAATCCGACCGGCGGATTCATCGTCAGCGAGACAGGGTCCGGAGCGACATGGATCGCAAGCGGCAGCTCGTTCCGGCTGAGCCCATGGCACAACGACCCGGTGTGTGATCGTCCAGGCGAATGCATCTACCTGAAGGACGAGGAGACTGGATCGCTGTGGTCTCCGACAGCGGCGCCGATTCGGGAAGAGAGCGCATACAGGATACGGCATGGCGCTGGCTACTCGACGTTCGAACACGAGCACGACGGCATCGCGACGACACTGCGCGCGGGAATGGCGAAGAGAGATCCGGTGAAGCTGCAGGTGCTGGAGCTGAAGAACACGGGAGATCGTTCGCGCCGAATCACCTGCGCCGCCTATGTCGAGTGGGTGCTCGGCACCAGTCGTGAGCGAACCCGCTTCGACGTGCACGCCGCATATGACGCTGCGAGTGAAGTGATGACCGCGGTGAATCCAACGGATCCTGACCTGCCGACGATGACGGCGTTTCTCGCGGTGAGTGAGCCAGTTACTGGTCACACGGTGTCACGTCGCGACTTCATCGGGAGAAATGGAAGTCTCGCTGTGCCGGCTGGACTCGTGCGCGGCACGCACGATCGCGCGGAACACGACACAAAGGATCCGTGCGCCGCGTTGATCACCACGCTCGAGCTCGGACCAGGTGAGACGAAGTCGATCGCAATCGTGCTCGGAGCGGCTGAAGGGCGTGACGACGCAATGACGATTCTCGCTCGATACCGCGGCGTGTCCGCCGCAAATGCGGGAATCGACTCGGCGGTCGCGGCGTGGAGAGAACGGCTGCGCGCGATCACGGTTCAGACTCCAGATCCCGCTTTTGACGTGATGCTCAACCAATGGTCGTTCTACCAGGCGCTGTCGTGCAGGGGATGGGGACGCAACGCGCTGTATCAATCGAGCGGTGCTTGCGGATTCCGCGACCAGCTCCAGGATGTGATGGCGTTCACATACGCGGAGCCGGCTCTGGCTCGCGAGCAGATTGTGCGCGCCGCTTCGCGTCAGTTCGAGGAAGGCGACGTACAGCACTGGTGGCACCCCCACAGCGGCCGCGGGCTGCGAACGAGATTCGCCGACGACCTGGTGTGGCTGCCTTTCGTGACCGACCACTACGTGCAGGTCACTGGCGATCATTCGGTGCTGGACGAGCGCACGCCATATCTGCGCGGACGCCTTCTCGAGGATGAGGAGGACGAGCTGTACATGATGCCGCAGACGTCGGAGTTGAGCGCGACCGTCTTCGACCACTGCGTGCACATTCTCAACCGTGCAGCGACAACCGGTGCGCACGGCCTTCCTCTCATCGGCAGCGGCGACTGGAACGACGGCATGAATCGCGTAGGGCTCGGCGGCCGTGGAGAAAGTGTGTGGCTCGCCTGGTTCCTCGCGGCGACGCTCAGAGGATTCTCTGTCTACGCAGATGCAGCGGGTTACCAGGCGAGCGCGGTAGCCTTCAGGCGGAAAGCGAACGAGTATGTCGCGGCAGTCGAGAGAACGTCGTGGGACGGTGAATGGTATCGACGCGCGTACTACGACGACGGAGCGCCGCTTGGGTCGCACGTCAACACGGAGTGCAGGATCGACTCGATCGCGCAGAGCTGGAGCGTCATTTCCAAAGCGGGCGATCCCGATCGCAGCAGAGTAGCGATGTCCTCGCTTCATAAGCATCTCGTGCGCGAAGATGCGGGATTGATCATGCTGCTCACACCGGCGTTCGACCGGGGCACTCATGATCCCGGCTACATCCAGGGATATCTCCCCGGAGTCCGGGAGAATGGCGCGCAGTACACGCACGCTGCACTGTGGGCAGTGATGGCGACTGCGATGCTTGGTGACGGCGACCACGCGATGAAGCTCTTCCGGATGATCAATCCCGTGACTCACGGCATGACGCCTGAAGACGTCGCTACCTATAAGGTGGAGCCGTACGTAGTCGCGGCGGACGTGTACACTGCGGAAGGCCACCTCGGCCGCGGTGGATGGACGTGGTATACGGGATCGGCGAGCTGGATGTACCGCGTCGGCCTCGAGTCGATACTCGGCTTCTCGAAGCGCGGCGATGCGATCGAAATCAATCCGTGCATCCCTGCGTCCTGGAAAGAGTTCTCGCTCTCGTACCGGTTCGGCTCAAGTGTATACAGCATGCTGGTGCAGAATCCGTCGGGAGTGCAGCGCGGGGTTGCTTCAGTTCTCCTCGACGGCGACCGCTGCGAGGGTATGATTCCGCTCATCGATGATGGGGCAGAGCATTCAGTGCTCGTCACCCTCGGATAGTTGGTGTTTGCTTTCCCTAGGCCCGTTCATCAGCCCTCAAAGGACTGGACCGCTTGATTCCGAAACCGGTGAAGCGGTACGCAGCGGCAATGAGCAGCGAGAAGATCGGGCCGCCGTAGCAGAACACCGCCCACGGCGCGTACTGCGTTGTCGGCACGCCTAGTGTCGTGGCCATGAAGATGGCTGACACTGTCCACGGCATGAGCGGCTCGGTGATCGTCACCGAATCCTCGAGCGATCGCGAGAGATTCTCGGGCGCGAGATTGCGATCCCGGTAGGCGGGCTGGAAGAGTCCGCCGACGAGAAGCGCGGTGACGCCGCCGTGACTGGTGAGTGCGATCATCGTCGCGCCGGCGGCCATCGTCGCAGCGATGAGCCGGAACACGGACGTCACCGCAGCGAGCATCCTTCCGATGAGAAGGGTCAGCGCGCCCGAAGCTTCCATTGCGGCGGCAAGAAGGAAGGCCGCGATCACTACTATAAGAGTGGGAGCCATGCTGTCGAGCCCGCCCCGCTGAACGAGCGTGACGAACGCCTCACCGGGAGGTGGCCCCGCGTGAACGTGGTCGACGCGCGCGCCTGACACAGCGGACGTCAGTGCATCTACGGGAGAAACATCCTGCACTGTGATCGCGATCACGATGGCCACCGCGGAAGAGAGAACGATGGCGAGCGCAGGCGGGTAGCGGCGGGTGATACCCCAGAGCACCACGGCAACAGGTATCAGCGTGAGCCATGTCAGGCTGAATGACCCGGAAAGGTCGGCGAGCAGAATACGCGCGCTTTCCGGAAGCCCGCCCCCTGTGGATGGAGAGAGACGCGACACGGCACCGTAGACTATCAGGCACGCGATGAACGACGGTGTTGCAGTGTAGAGCAGGTGCCTGATCGAGCGGTAGAGTGGAACGTCCGCGGCGATGGCGCAGATGTTCGTTGAATCCGAGAGCGGTGACATCTTGTCGCCGAAGTAGGCACCAGAGACCACTGCGCCGGCGATGATCGGCAGTGGAGCATGAAGTGCTCCCGCCATTCCCATCAGCGCAACGCCGACTGTTCCTGCCGAGCCCCACGACGTGCCGGTGCAAAGCGACATCACTGCGGTTGCGAGAAATGCCGTCAGCGCGAGCATGTCGGGCCGCACCAGCCTGATGCCCCAGTAAACGATGAAGGGGATGGTGCCCGAGACAACCCATGCCGCGATCAGCATCCCGATCGCAAGGAGAATGAGAATCACCGGCAGAACCGATGCGAACCTTTCTCCGGTTATTCGCTGGATATCATCCCAGGTTGCTCCCTGTCTCACCGCAATGAGGCCCGCGACAGCGGCGGACGCGAGAATGACGAGCACGAGCATCTGCCCGTTCAGCTCGAGAAACACCGAGCATGCGACAAGGAGCCCTGCAAGAGTGAAGAGCGGCAGCAGCGCTTCGGTGAGCGACAGCGGCCGATCGCTCATGCGAGTGCCGCGGTGATATCCTCGATGAGAGCGTCAGCACCCTCCAGTCCGACTGAAATGCGAATCAGGCCGTGAGGTATTCGCTGCGCGTCGAGCCATGAGAGATTCTTCCCGCGATTCGGAGACAACACGAGGCTCTCGACGCCGCCCCAGCTCACTCCAATGCGAAAACGCTTCAGCCGGTTGATGAATCGGCTCACGTCATCGAAAGCTGCATCCTTCAGATCGAAGCTGAAGAGCCCGGCGTATCCCGTAAGCGCCTCGGACGGCGGCATGAACGCGGGATGGTAAACCGTGCTCACCTCATCCCGCGTCTGAAGGAACTCGGCGACTCGAAGCGCATCGGTCTCATGCTGCTGCATTCGCACTGGCATCGTGCGAAGTCCGCGGAGGAGCAGCCAGGAGTCGAACGGGTGAAGAATTCCGCCCAGCAGCAGGAAAGCACGATAGAAGATCTGCTCGATTCGCTCGGCGGTAGTGATCACAGCGCCGGCGACGACGTCACTGTGGCCACCGATGTATTTCGTGGCGGAATGCACTACGATGTCCACTCCATGGGCGATGGGCTTCTGGAACAGCGGTGTCGCCCAGCTGTTGTCGATGCAGCAAAGGGCGCCGCGGCTGTGCGCGACTTCGGCGACTGCGGCGAGATCCAGAGTCCGGAACATCATCGTGCCCGGATTCTCCACATAGACGAGCTTGGTGTTCGGCCGAATAGCCTTGTCGATGTCGCCCGGCTCGAGCTCGAGTGTCTGAGAATGCTCGATTCCAAACCGTCGCAGCTGCTTGGCGAGCTGGATCGTCGGCCCGTATGTATGATTCACGAAGAGGATGTGATCGCCCGACTGCAGCAGCCCCATGAATACCGCGCTGATCGCGGCCATTCCTGAACCAAACGCCTTGCACGCTTCGCCCTGCTCGAGCGCGGCAAGCTTTCTCTCGAGAACCTCTACCGTCGGGTTCTGGCCACGCGTGTAGACAGTGTGCCTGTTCTCGGCAGCGCCGCCGGCGATCAGTGCCTCGTAGCTCTCGAATGCAAAGAGCGACGTCTGGACGATGGGCGTAGCCATCGGCTGAGTGCCTGGCTCACGCGCGGCATTGTCCTCGAGGCAGATTCGAATGTCTTCGGTTGCTATTGGCATTGCTTTAGAAAAAACGCTTTGCGATTGACTCAGCCATCTCGTACGGCTCTGGATCATCCCTGTTCGTGAGCATGATCACTGTCAGGCGCCGAGCCGGATAACGAATGATCACGTTGCGAAATCCGGAAGTCTCACCGGTGTGCGATAGCGTTTCGCCGGAGATCCGCCAGCCGAAGCCGTAGCTCACTCCTTCGATCTTCGTCGGCGTATGCGGGGAAAATGCGAGGCGCCTCGATTCGTCACTCAGGAGCCGCGAGTCATACAGTGCTGCATCCCACTTCGCGAGATCGTCGATCGACGAATAGATGCCGCCATCGCCGAGGACCGCGCTCGTGGAGCTCTGGTCTTTGCGAATCCACGACCCGTCCCGGAGAGTATGACCGAACGCGCGATGTGATACAGTCGAAACCCCCTCCTCGTGCGCCACTGTCGCCGTCATCTGCAGCTTCCGAAAGATTCGCTCATCGAGAAACGACGCGAACCTCTTCCCTGACGCACGCTCCACCGTGAGCGCCAGGAGAGCGTAACCGCTGTTGCTGTAGCGATAGTCCGAACCGGGCTTGAAGTACGTGCTGTCATGCGGCTCGAGCAGTGTCAGCACATCTTCGTCGTGCACCTGCACTTTCGTGCCAGGGGCCATCACATCCTCGTAGTCGATCAAACCCGACGTGTGGGTCAGGAGGTGCCGCACTGTCACCGGCTCGGTCGCCGGTGGAAGGGACGGAAGCCACCGGCTGATGCGGTCGTCGAGCGAAAGCCGCCGATCCTCCATCAGGAGGAGGATCGCCGCGGCGGTGAACTGCTTGGTGACGGAGGCCAGGCGGAAGTTGGTACCCGGCGTGATGGCAGCCCTTGTTTCGAGATCGGCGAGGCCGTACGAACGCCGTACAACGGCTTTACCATCCCGGAGGACGAGCAGCGATGCCCCGGGGACGTTCCCGCGGTAGCTGTCGAGGAGATCGTCTATCTCGTCGGCGGCGGGGGAAAGGCTGGGTGAAAAGGAGGTGGAAATCGCCAAAAAGAGGATGGTGAGCCAGGCCGGCATCATCGGGTTTTCAGGGGCATCGAGGGTGAAAACAATACTTGCCGGGGCCCTCGATATCCAATGGCCCGCCTGATGCATTAGGGAAGATCAGCGGTCAGCGGGGCCGCCCCCAACCATTGAAGCGACAGCGAGAGTAAATACAAAATGCCGACCAATCGGGGAAAACAGATCGGATTGATTGCGGGCCTCGGAGTCGGGGCAACGCTTCTCCTTACTGATGCCGGAAGCGAAGCGCGTGAGCGCGCACGCAGCCGGGTGGAAAGAAAACCGCGTACGAATCATGAGCTCGCAGCGAGAGTTGCCGCCGAGCTGGATCACCGTGTCGAGCATGGACGCGGCATACAGGTATTCGCGCACAAGAACCGCGTGACACTTCGTGGCATCGCATTGCGTGACGAGCTCGATGATGTGCTTGCCGCCGTGCAGCGTGTGAGAGGCGTTCGCGCTCTCACCAACAAGCTCGAGCTGCGGGATTCTCCGGGAAAGGTGCTCGCGCTTCAGCCTGCCTGAACACCGGCTGATATTTCGGGGTGCATCGCCAGCAACCGGGAGGCACCCCCATGCGACGTGCCCTAGTCGGCACCGGTGCGGCGGTCACCGGTGCTTTCCTGCTGATCATAATGGCCGTCGGGTATTGTACGACGCGCGTCATCCCGCGTCCCACCGTCAGCAACAAGACGAGCATCACGCACGACGTCGTCGTCTCGCAGATGCGAGCTGTCGCGAAACTGGTGTCGAGCGAGGCGACCGTTCGCGACGTTGTGACTTACCAGAACACGTGGTACGGGTCGACAAAACGCTCCCTGGTCGTCGTCACCGGCAAGCTCATGGCGGGAATCGACCTCGGCGCAAACCCCGACGTGTCGATCGACCACGATGCGAAGCGCATCACGCTCCGCCTCCCGCCGGCGAAGCTGCTCGCTGTCGAGATCACTGACATGAAGACCTATGACGAGCGCGGAGGCCTGTGGAATCCGTTTCGTCCGGAAGATCGTGATGCAATTCAGAGAATGGCGCGGGCCCAGCTTTCAGCAGCGGGCCAGCAGGTGGAGCTTCTTCGTCACGCCAACGAGAGCGCTGCTCAGATGCTGCAGATGCTGCTCGCCCGGGACGGCTACACGGTCGACGTCATCACACAGGGAGCGCCGACAAAACCGTTCGTCGACTAGCGCGCCGTACAAGCTTCGCGCTCTCAGAACCTGAAGAGGTAGCTCAGCTTCCCGAAGAAACCGTCACGCGTCCGCTCGAGATCGCGGAAGCGGAACTCGTTCGGCTCCACCATGGTAGCTCCGTATCCAAAATAGGCGAGCGTTCCGGGAATCGGGCGATAGCTGAAGAGCCAGTCGGTTGTGAACTCGTTCGACCCGCTTCCCGTATCGAGCACTCCGCCGACGAGAATGGGATTCCCGTTTCGGTCTTCGAGCGGCGAGCGTTCCCGCGCGGCGTACTGGCCGACGAGCCGGAAGAAGATCGAGCGGGTCATCTGGTACTCGACCTTCAGACGCGGGATCGTCTCACTCGAGAAGCGACTGTCGTCATGGGCACGATCCAGGATAAGACGCGAGACCTGAAGTGATGCGCGCACCGAAGTTGACGGCCGGAGATCTATCGCGCCGTCGATGCGCGTGCTGCGTCCTGCGGACGCCTCGCGAAAAATCGGCGTCCTGCCGTAGCCGACTCCTGCCGTAGCGCTGAGGAACTTGAGTGTTGGAGTCGTTACGCGAAGCGAGCCTCCGTACTGATTGCGCTCGAATCCCGGCACGACGAATTCCGCGGTGTCGCCGGTGGCGCGAAGAATCGACAATCCATTGTAGGCGGCGGAACTATAAGCGAATCCGGCTCGTGACAGTGAGCTGCTCAGCAGCCAGCCACCGCGCAACGTTGCACTTGGACTGAGCGATTCGATCGTCTCGATGAGCGGCCGGCCCGAGGAATAGTCCCATACGCGCGATGCCTGCGCGAACGTGCCGTACGTCTGTACCAGTGCTCCTTTTGCTCCGTAGAAGCTGAACCGGTTGAATGTCCGGGCCTCAATGAGGCCCGTTCGGTTCACGAACCCCGCTGCGGCGTTGAAGCCCGGCTCCACTCCGCGAAGCGTGTAGTGAAATCCCCAGGCGCGTCCTGTGCGATCCCAGTCAGCCTGAAGCATCGAGCCGTCGTGCTTTCCGCCGACGCTGTCGGTCCACGACTTCGCGGCCTGCAGCTGCACGAAGTAGAGCTTCGAGTGATAGAGGCGGAAATCAGCTGCAGCGAGGCGCGAGTAGTCTTCACCGTCCTCGCGCGCGGTGATCACTGAGCCGGCGGTGTATTTCCTTCCAATGTCGCGGCGAATGCGCGCGATGCCGAACACCGGGTGATGACTGCCACTCCATGAGTAGCTCTCGTCATCCTGAACGGCCATGGCGGCGATGTTCGTTCCGGCGATTCTTCCGCCGAGCTTGAGTCCGCCACGCGGAGCGACGATGCGTCGCGTGTAGATCAGCTGATTGGGTGTGTCGAACAGCTCGAGGCCATCGAGAAAGAACGGCCGCTTCTCGGGATAGAAAAGCGCAAACCGCTCGTTCAGCAGAACCTGGCCGACGTCGGCTTCGACTTGCGAGAAGTCAGGGTTCACCGTCGCGTTCAGCGTGAGGTTCTGCCGGATTCCCCATTTTGCATCGGCGCCGAATTCCGCGTTGCCGTCGTAGTCACGGCTGCGGCCGGGGACTGAGGCCCCATCGACACGCGTCGTCATCGTTGGCGTCGCTTCGAGCACGAGTCCGCGCCGCATGTCGCGCAATCCGTCGAGCGTTCCCGACTGGCCGAGGAAGTTTGCGTTCGCTCGCACCGCCGGAGCCCACGTATCCTGAAATCCGGAATGCTGAATACGCCGCAGGACGTGAATTCCCCACGACTGGACGCGAGCGTCCTGATAGCGAAGGCTCTTGAAGGGAATTCGCACCTCCACCTCGTAGCCGCCGGGGACAAGTCGTCCCTTCGACTCGAAGACGTAATCCGGATTCAAGTCGACAGTCCCGTCGAGCGGATTGATGTTGCGCGATCCGCCGCCTGTAGCCGACGCGCCTCCCGCGCCTCCCGCGAACTGTGCGCTCCGGGTTCCGTCCTGCTGTACGCCGAGGGCGTTCACCCCGAAGAGGAAGGCGAGCTGCCGGCCGTTTTCGGTGTCGAGCAGAAGCTGAACGTGATCCTCGCTCGCGATGTCGTCGCGATTCGCCTTCGTGGCGCGGATCACGTTGCCGTGTACTTCCTTCGCCTTGATTCCAAACCAGACCGCGTCGGCCGAATACCAGACGAGCACCTCGGTCGGCTCTTCCGCAGGACGGCCGTCGACAGGCTGGTACTGCGAGAATCCTGTGAGCCGGGCCGCCTTCGACCATACGTGCTCGTTCATCACGCCGTCGACGACTGCGGCGCTGTCAATTCGCGGAACATCGACGTGAACACGATTCGCACGTCCGTCGAAAACGGCTGCGGAATCGGCGGTCAGCGATACCGCGAGCAGGAAAGGAACGACCATTGGACGTGAATCTACACCGTCGGGCGCGGGCCGTTGTGGGCATTTCACCTACGAACTTCAGGGCGAATGTACGACAGTCAGGAGGAAGAAGCGGAGAGATATTCGGGTGGCGCTTCACGCACCACCGGAGAATGAAATGACAAGCCTTATGTTTGACCGTCCCATAGATCTTGCCGTCATGATCCCTACATCCGAATCGGTGATCGAGGGCGATTGGTCAGTCCCGCTTCGTCCCAAGGGAGTGGTCATCCTCGCGAACGGCACCGGGAACAGCCGGTTCAACCGTCGCAACAGGGAAGCAGCACAACATCTGTACGATTCCGGATATGCCACACTGCTTCTCGATCTGCTGACACCTGACGAAGAGCGGGAGGACATTCTCACCGGTGTGTTCCAGAGCAACATCGACCTCATGGCCTCACGGCTGATCGCAGCTGCTCACTGGGTGAAACAATCAGAGGGCGGGGGGCTTCCGCTGGGATACATGACGTCGGGCGTAGCGAGTGGTGCAGCGGTTGTCGCTTCTGTTCGCGAGCCTGAGCTGGTCGATGCCCTCGTATTCCGCGGCGGCAGGCCGGACCTTGGTGGCATCTCGCTGCACAAGCTCCTCACGCCGTCCCTGTTCATAGTGGGGGGAGCGGATCATACCGTGTTCGAGCTCAACCGATGGGCTCTCAGACGAATCCGGGGTGAGGGAAAGATCGCCATCGTTCCGGGTGCCTCACACCTGTTCGAGGAGACCGGCGCGCTCGAGCAGATGTGCACTCTTGCAATCCGGTGGTTCGACGGGCACCTGACCAGAGGACCGCTGAGATTCTCCATTGCAAGGTTCGAGACTACATCCTGGTCTCAACCAGATCTCTCGGGTAGCTGATGTCAAATGATTCCGAAATGTCGCTGGTAAAGTCTGCGGTCCTTGCCGCCCTCCTCGCGGGCGCGGTCAATTCGCTGCTCTATCTGATTTACTACATGATCGGAATCATTCCGTGGACCATGCTGAGTCCCGGGCGGGAAGTCTCAATTACCCCGCGGCTCGTGCTCGCTGTATCAATCGGGGGAGCTATCGGTGGCGCTTGCCTGTACGCGGTCATCCGCCGCGTGGCGGTTCATCCAGTGCGCACGTTCAAGCTGGTCGCCGGCGTGATCCTCTTGCTCTCGTTCGCGGCTCCTTTCATGATCAAAACGTTCACTCCGGCGCTGATGCTGGCGCTCGATCTCATGCACGTTGTGGTGTTCGCCTCGACAGTGTGGGCCCTCACGGTGTGGCCGCACCGCGGGACTTTCAAAGCCAGCGTCTGACGCGGCTCCGATAGTCCTCGTATTCCTCAGGGAATGCGGCCGACAGATAGCGCTCCTCCCGCTTGATCACGAGCTGATAGATCGCTGCCATGACAATCGGCAGAATCAGGAGCGCCCATCCCGAATTGATGAGCAGCGCGCCGCCGAAGTATGCCGTCGCCATACCGGCGTACATCGGGTTGCGGGAGAATCTGTACGGGCCGTGCTTCACGATCTGCGTTGCCGGCTTCACCGGAATGATCCCCGTGCGCACCCGGGCGAATGTGTACAGTCCCCAGAGAATCAGGAGAAGCCCGGCGAGGAGAAGGGCCAGGCCCGGAAGCTCGACGAGCCGGGAGGACGCGGCGCCGCCAACCAGATGTATGCGGGCTACACGCGTCTCGAGCAGCCACGCGGCGCCAAGTCCCAGGAGAAAAAGGAACGGAGGAGGAATCTTCACTCCCGGATTGGACGGAGATGTCTCGTTTGTCATGAGTATGATCGTCTGTTCCGGTTTCGACCCGAATTCGCGAGACTATGTCGCTCGGGTTCTCGAGCGTATTCTCAACGCTGCAGTCATTTTGCGCGAGGCGTAAGGGTGAAAGTTGCCATCGTTGGCGGCGGGCCAGCAGGTCTGTATACGGCTCTTCTATTGAAGAAGGCCGATCCGTCCCACGACGTGACGGTGATCGAGAGGAACCGCGCGGACGATACGTTCGGATGGGGAGTGGTATTCTCCGATCAGACGCTCGAGAACTTTCGCCTGGCGGACGAGCCGACTTTCCGGGCGATCACTGAAAACTTTGCGCATTGGGACGATATCGACGTCTTCGTCCACGGCCGCCGCATCACTTCCGGCGGACACGGATTCAGCGGAATTGCGCGCAAGAAGCTCCTCCAGATCCTTCAGGAACGCGCGGCCGAGCTGGGCGCGGACCTCAAATTCCTTACGGAGGGCGACGAAACCTCCGAGCCCGATGCCGATCTCGTCGTGGCTGCCGACGGAATCAACAGTGCGATCCGCGCGCGACACGCTGCGCACTTCAAGCCGGATCTCGACTCGCGCTCGGCGAGATTCATCTGGCTCGGGACGACGTTCCCATTCGATGCGTTCACGTTCTACTTCGTCGAGAACGAGCACGGAGTGTTTCAGGCGCACTGCTATCGGTTCGACGACCATATGTCCACGTTCATCGTGGAATGCGATGAGGCATCGTGGCGCTCTGCAGGATTCGACACGATGGACACCTTGCAGACGATCGCCGCGTGCGAGGGGATGTTCGGGAAATGGCTGGCGGGGCACCGCCTCATCTCCAATGCGTCGCATCGCGCCCAGTCTCCGTGGACGAATTTCGTGCGCGTGAGGAATGAAGTGTGGCATCACGAGAATCTGGTGCTCATCGGCGACGCAGCTCATTCCGCTCACTTCTCGATCGGATCGGGGACGAAGCTCGCGATGGAGGATGCCATTGGCCTGGTGCGCGCGCTCGGGAATCACAGCGAAATCCCTGCCGCCCTCGAAGCGTATCAGGCCGACCGCGGGACTGAAGCACTGAGACTGCAGAACGCCGCGCGCAACTCGATGGAGTGGTTCGAAAGCGTGAAGCGGTACATCCATCTGGAGCCCGAGCAGTTCGCGTACAGCCTGCTCACGCGAAGCCAGCGGGTGAGTCACGAGAGCCTGCGGCTGCGGGATGCGACGTACCTCAAGAAGATGGAACGCTGGTTCGCATCGAAGGCTGCGAAGGACGATCCCGGTGAGCAGCCGCCACCACCGATGTTCACGCCGTTCAAGCTGCGCGAGATGACCCTGCACAACCGCGTCATCGTCTCGCCGATGGATATGTACAGCGCAGTCGACGGCGTTCCGAACGATTTTCATCTCGTGCACCTCGGCGCCCGCGCGCTCGGCGGCGCCGCGCTGGTGATGACGGAGATGGTGTGCGTCTCGCCCGAAGCGAGGATCACCCTCGGGTGCACAGGACTCTACAACGACGAGCACCTCGAGGCATGGACGCGCATCGTGAAGTTCGTGCACGAGTGGAGTGACGCGAAGGTCTGTCTCCAGCTTGGCCACTCGGGCCGAAAGGGATCGGTGAAGCTCCCATGGGAGGGAACCGACATTCCTCTCGAGGAGAGCTGGACTCGGCTCGGCCCGTCACCGCTGGAATACGGGCCGACGCTGCCACCTCCTCGCGAGATGACAAAGGCCGAGATGGATGAGGTGAAGTCGCAGTTCGTGCGAGCTGTGAAGATGGCGGACGTCGCCGGGTTCGACATGATCGAGCTTCACTGTGCGCACGGATATCTGCTGTCGAGCTTTCTGACCCCGGTGTCCAACAGGCGCACGGACGAGTATGGTGGTCGTGTCGAAAACAGGATGCGGTATCCTCTCGAGATATTTTCGGGGATGCGAGCGGCATGGCCGGAGGAGAAGCCGATGTCGGTCAGAGTCTCGGCCACAGACTGGGTCGAGGACGGACTGACCACCGACGAGTCGGTCGCGATAGGCAAGGCCTTCGTCGCCGCAGGCGCGGATGTCATCCATGTTTCGACAGGGCAGACGACAAGCAGCGCAAAACCCGTTTTCGGACGCCTGTTTCAGACGCCGTATTCGGATCGCATCAGGAACGAAGGACGAGTTCCGACAATTGCGGTGGGGAACATCACGGAAGCGGATCAGGTCAATTCGATCATTGCGGCCGGACGGGCGGACCTGGTCGCGATCGGGCGTCCGCACCTGTCGGATCCGCAGTGGACGCTGCATGCCGCGGCCCAGCTTGGCTACGCCGGGGCCAGATGGCCGATACAATACTATCAGGGACGAGTGCAGCTGGAACGGGAAGTCGCGAGAGCCAGGGAAGCGAAACCCTAACATAGAGCTGATGCCGGATACCGAACGATTTCTCGAGGGAAAGCACGCGATCGTCACCGGGGGGAGCCGCGGGATTGGCGCGGCTGTCGCGAGCGGGCTCATTGTCCGCGGTGCGAGAGTCACGATCATGGGACGCGATCAGGAATCGCTCGACCGCCGGGCGGCAGAAATGCGCGGGGAAGAGGGAGTGACTGTCGCGGTCGAGCAGTGCGACGTGTCTGACGCCGCATCGGTCACGACGGCATTCTCTCGCGCAATCGCGAACCTGGGTCCCGCATACATTCTGGTGAACAATGCTGGCATCGCGACGAGCAGGAGATTCGTCGAGCTGTCGCGCCAGATCTGGGACGAGACGATAGCGGTGAATCTCACCGGGGCGTATCTCTGCATTGCGGAGGTTCTGCCGGGAATGATCGACGCGAAAGCGGGGCGCATCGTCAACATCGCCTCGACAGCCGGGCTGCGCGGATACAAGACGATGTCGGCCTATTCGGCATCGAAGCACGGTGTCATCGGCTTGACGCGGTCACTCGCACTGGAGACGGCAAAGCAGGGAATCACTGTGAACGCGGTCTGTCCGAGCTTTGCGGATACGGACATGACAGCGATGGCCGTCGAGAACCTTGTCAGGAATCTCGGGAAGACACCCGAGCAGGCGATGGAAATGCTCGTGCGAACAATTCCGAGAGGTCGATTGATCACTCCGTCCGAGGTAGCGAGCGCAGTAAGCTGGCTATGCTCGCCTTCGGCATCAGGGGTGACGGGTATCGCGCTGCCTGTTGCGGGGGGAGAGATATGATTCCCTGCATTCATGGATTGTCCCGTGTCCGCAACTATGGTATGACGTTTGGAAAAACGATCTGACGGATTTGCGCGGATCGGGATCTGCCTATACTGCGTTGGCCCCACAATCAGCCGTTCCTGACCCGTAATATCCGTTGAATCGTTTTTCCATTATTTAAGACTTATGGCAAAGCAAACGAGCCCGGATTCGATACAACCTCAGCACTTCAGGTGGGACGTCTCTGATCGCGTTGCGACCATAACGCTGAACCGGCCGGAGCGGAAAAATCCGCTGACCCTCGAATCGTATCGAGAGCTCACGGACACGTTTCTCCTCCTGCAGCATGTGCCGGATGTGCGGGCGGTCGTGATCACCGGCGCGGAAGGAAATTTCTGCAGCGGGGGAGATGTTCACGACATTATCGGGCCTCTCGTCGCGATGAAGCGTGCCAAGGACACGAAAGGCCTGCTCGCATTCACGCAGATGACAGGCGATCTCGTGAAGGCAATGCGGGCATGCCCGCAACCGATCGTTGCGGCAGTCGACGGCATATGTGTCGGCGCCGGCGCGATCCTGGCGATGGCGAGCGACATCAGGTTCGGAACAGCGCGCAGCAAGGTGGCGTTTCTCTTCGTGCGTGTCGGACTCTCTGGTGCGGACATGGGAGCGTGCTCGATTCTTCCGCGAATCATCGGCTTCGGGCGGGCGAGCGAGCTGCTCTATCTCGGCCGCACCATGAGCGGTGAGGAGGCGGAGCGCTGGGGATTCTACAACCGCATCAGCACTCCTGAATCGGTGCTCGCCGATGCTGTCGAGCTTGCATCGACCCTCGCGCACGGACCCACCGCGGCACACGCGATGACGAAGCGATGCCTGCACGCGGAATGGTCGATGGACATCGACTCCGCGATCGATTACGAAGCGAAGATGCAGGCGGAATGCATGACGACCAACGACTTCGAGCGGGCTTACGAGGCGTTCATCTCGAAGTCTTCTCCCGAGTTCAGGGGAGACTGAGCCTTGTCATTCTTCGAGCTCCCATTCTTTTCTGAATCTCACCGGTCTCTCGCACTTCAGCTCCAACGCTGGGCGAGAGAAAAGGTCGGGGAGACCGGTGAGACCAGTGAGAGAGACGTCGATAAGACGTGCAGGAACTACGTCAAAGCGCTCGGAGAAGCGGGATGGCTCGGTCTGGCAGTGCCGGCGGCATTTGGCGGGACGCACGACAGGCTCGACGTAAGATCACTGTGCATTGCGCGCGAGACTCTCGCTTCAGTCTCGGGTCTCGCCGATTTCGCATTCGCAATGCAGGGGCTTGGCGCCGGACCGATCTCTCTGTTCGGATCGAAAGAGCTGCGCGACCGATATCTCCCGGGAGTGCAGAGCGGCGAATCAATCGCCGCCTTCGCCATATCGGAGGCGCTCGCCGGATCCGACGTATCCGCCATGAGAACGACCGCGCGCCGTGACGGCGGCGATTACGTGATCGATGGTGAGAAGACCTGGATATCGAATGGCGGAATCGCCGACTTCTACGTGGTTTTCTGCAGGGTTGCCGACACCGACAAGGATTTCATCGCACTGGTGGTTGAGGCAGCGGACAACGGCTTCAGTGTCACGGAACGAATCGACACGATCGCACCGCATCCGCTCGGGACGCTGAAATTCACCGGGTGTCGTGTTTCTGGTGACCGCGTCGTGGGCGAGCCGGGACGAGGCCTGCGTGTAGCACTCGGAACGCTCGATGTCTTCCGGACAACAGTCGGTGCTGCGGCACTCGGGTTTGCGCGACGCGCGCTGGATGAGGCCGTGCGGCACGTGTCGGACCGCCGGATATTCGGGGGCAAGCTCTCCGATCTTCAGATGACGCAGGCAGCAATTGCCGAAATGGCTACGGAAGTCGACGCGAGCGCGCTGCTCGTCTACCGATCGGCCTGGGTACGCGACAACGGTGCGGAGCGGGTCACACGCGAAGCGGCGATGGCCAAGATGTACTCGACCGAAGCCGCGCAAAGAGTGATCGATCGCGCCGTGCAGCTCCTCGGCGGACGGGGAGTGGTGTCGGGCAATCCAGTTGAAAAGCTTTACCGCGAAATTCGATCGCTGCGGATCTATGAAGGAGCGACCGAAGTCCAGAAGCTCGTAATCGCGGGGCAGGTGCTGAAGGGAGGCTCGGAAACGACCGATGGCTGATCTCACAGGTCACGCCGACACGTTCTGCGCGGAGATGGCTCCGCCCCGGGAGCTGTGGCCGGTGCGCGACTGGTCGGGAATTCCCGAGCTCGCCTATCCCGACTGGATGAACTGTGCGGGTGAGCTGCTCGACAGTGTGATCGAGGGTGGGCGCGGAGAGCGGACAGTGTTTCGTTTTCCCGGCGGAACCTGGACGTACCAGCATCTTCACGAGACCGCAAACCGGATTGCACACGTCCTCGTCGACGATTTCGGAATCGTGCCTGGCAATCGCGTGCTGCTTCGCGGGCCCAACAACCCGATGCTCGCCGCGTGCTGGTTTGCCGTCCTGAAGGCGGGCGGAGTCGTCGTCTGCACCATGCCTCTTCTGCGGGAGCGGGAGATCAGGTACATCGCCGACAAGGCGGAGATCAAGCTGGCGCTCACCGATACGCGATTCGCCGAGGAATGCGAAGGCGGGTTCATCACTCGTGCGGACGGAACCGAGCGAGAGGGATATCGCGTGGTGCATTTCAACAGCGACGCGCACCATGCACTCGAAACGCGGATGCGGCGGAAGCCCCCTGTGTTCAGCAATCATCGTACAGCGTCCGACGACACTGCCATCATCGCATTCACTTCCGGCACGACGGGTGAGGGCAAGGGCACGATGCATTCGCATCGCGACATCATGGCAATCACGGACTGCTTTCCGAGATACGTGCTGAAGCCTTCCGCTGACGATCTCTTCTGCGGATCACCTCCATTTGCCTTCACGTACGCACTCGGCGGCCTGCTGCTGTTTCCAATGCGCTTCGGCGCGTCATCGCTTCTGCTCGAGACTGCGACTCCGCCTCATCTCCTGCAGGCCATCGAGGATTACGAGCCGACGATCTGCTTCACTGCCCCGACCGCGTATCGAGCGATGCACGGCATGCTCGCCAAGCATGACGTATCCAGCCTCAGGAAATGCGTCTCGGCAGGCGAAACTCTGCCGCGCTCGGTTTTCGACATGTGGCTAGAGGCTACCAGTCTCAGGATCATCGACGGAATCGGGGCGACAGAGATGCTCCACATCTTCATCAGCGCGGCAGGAGACAACATCAGGCCGGGCGCTACAGGCAGAGTCGTTCCCGGGTATCAGGCGAAAGTCGTGGACGATGACGGAAATGACCTGCCACCGGGATCGATTGGAAGGCTTGCAGTGCGAGGTCCGACAGGCTGCAGGTATCTCGACAACATCCCGCAGCAAGGGAAGTACGTGCAGAACGGGTGGAATCTCACCGGCGACTCGTACAAGCTGGACTCAGACGGATATTTCTGGTATCAGGCGCGCACGGACGACATGATCATCTCCGGTGGCTACAACATTGCAGGCCCGGAAGTGGAAAACGTCCTGCTCGAGCATGAGGCCGTGCAGGAGTGTGCGGTGATCGCCCACGCGGATGAAGATCGCGGGCACATCGTCAAGGCGTTTGTCGTGCTGAGACAGGGACGCACCGGCGATGACA
Source organism: Gemmatimonadaceae bacterium (assembly GCA_036398255.1). Taxonomy (GTDB): domain Bacteria; phylum Gemmatimonadota; class Gemmatimonadetes; order Gemmatimonadales; family Gemmatimonadaceae; genus UBA4720. Next base: position 35,222 of record DASWQD010000470.1, read on the forward strand.
GCCTCGTGAAGGAGCTCCAGGATTTTGTGAAAGCGCGAATCGCGCCGTACAAGTATCCTCGAGCAGTGGAGTTCGCCGAATCGCTGCCGCGCACGGCGACGGGTAAACTCCAGAGATACAGATTGCGGGAGAAGGAGTCATGAGCATCGCACCGCGGGACGAGCCCGAAGCTGCCGAGCTGATCGCGATCAGAGAGGAAGCAGAGATGCTCGAGGGTGCAGCGATCGTGCAGCCCGAAGGCTGGGCGCAGCCGCGCGGATATTCGAATGGTGCGGTAGCCACCGGCAAATTCGTGAGTGTCGCGGGGCAGGTCGGCTGGAATCCCTCGACCTGCGCGTTCGACAGCGACGACTTCGCCGCTCAAACGCGCCAGACGCTGCACAATGTCGTGGAAGTGCTCCTTGCCGCGGGCGCGAGACCGCACGACCTCGTCAGGCTGACGTGGTATGTAACCGATCGCGCGGAGTATCTCGCGGCGAGAAAGGAAATCGGCGCTGCGTACCGCGAGATCATCGGAGCTCACTATCCTCCGATGTCGCTGCTCTTCGTGAGCGGGCTGCTCGAGGAACAGGCTAAAGTGGAGATCGAAGCTACTGCCGTGATTCCCGAGCACCCAGTCTGACCATTAAGTGAGCTTTTGATCACACTTCCAGCTCACACAGCTACGCGGTACGTGCAGCCTCTCCGCGAAGGCGGATCGCTGCCCGCTGTCGTGGATACTCGCGACGGCGGCATGTTCGTCGTCAAGTTCCGCGGGGCGGGGCAGGGAGTGAAGGCGCTTGTCGCCGAGATCATCGTGGGACTGCTGGCTCGGGAGGTGGGACTTCCCACGCCGGAGATTGCGCTCGTGCAGCTGCCGGAAGGATTCGGCCGCTCGGAGCCGGACCCGGAAATCCAGGATCTGCTCAGGGCGAGCCATGGAATGAACTTCGGAGCGCGCTATCTCGATGGAGCGTTCAACTTCGATGCAAATGCCGCATCGGATTTCATATCTCCCGAACTCGGTGCGAGGATTGTCTGGTTCGATGCATTCGTCTCGAATCCGGACCGAACTCACCGCAACCCCAATCTCATGGTATGCGGGCGCAAGCCGTTCCTGATCGACCATGGCGCGGCATTGTACGCTCAGCATGACTGGCCGTCCGTCGATGAAGCGCGAACACGCGCGCCGTTCACGCTCATCAAGGATCATGTGCTCCTCGCGAAGGCGGGAAATTTTCGCGAGGCGGACGAACAGCTCGCCATCCGTCTAACCGATGCCGTCATTCGCAATGTCATCGCGGCGGTTCCCGATGAGCTGCTCGCGGCCGAGGCGATCAGGTCTGATTTCGCGACGCCTGATCAGGCGCGAGCACGGTACCACGAGTACCTGAGCGTGCGGGCGCGAGCGCCTCGCGCTTTCGTGGAAGAGATCATCACCGCGAAGGAGCGCTCCGCGCGAACGCCTCCTCGCAGAGTGTATTCGCGCCGATGACGGGCTCCCGCGAATGGATCTCGTACAACTTCGCGGTTCTGCGCGTAGTGCCACACGTGCATACCGGAGTGTTCGTTCCGGTTGGAGTGGTGCTCCACGCGAGGACCGAGGAATACCTCGGCGTTCGTGTCATTGCCGACGCCGATGTGCTGGCGGCGCGAGCTCCCGATGCCGATATCGAGCTGCTGGTACGGTATCTCGAGTCCTGCAGGTCGATCGGCGAGGGGGATCTCACCGCCGGGCCAATCGCGCTCGCGCCGCCCTCCGAGCGCTTTCACTGGCTTACCGCGCCGCGTTCGGACGTGATCCAGAGCGGCCCGGTTCACGAGGGGCTTTCCGAGGACCCTCAAAAGACGCTGGATGATTTGTTTGCCAGTCTGGTCGCCCCGGGGCAGATTCCCCCCTCCAGCAAATGACGAGAAAGGAGGAAGGCGGCTGATGCAGAATGGCGGTGCCCTGCCTGTTGAGCGACTCAGAGATGCGTTGTCACAGAGCTATACGATCGACCGCGAGCTGGGGCGCGGTGGAATGGCGACTGTGTATCTCGCACAGGATTCGAAGCACGACCGGGTAGTAGCGCTCAAGGTGCTGCATCCTGATCTCGCGGCATCGCTCGGTCCCGATCGCTTTCTGCGCGAGATAAAGCTCGCAGCGCGTCTCAATCATCCGCACATCCTGCCGCTGTTCGATTCGGGCAGTGCTGACGGCATGCTCTACTACGTGATGCCGTATGTGGAAGGTGAATCGCTCCGCGAGCGGCTCGATCGCGATGGGAAGCTGCCGATCGACGAAGCGATCCGATTCGCGCAGGGAATTGCATCAGCGCTCGATTACGCACACCGACAGGGAATAGTTCATCGGGACGTGAAGCCCGAGAACGTGATGCTGTACGAGGGCATGCCGATGGTGATGGATTTCGGCATCGCCAAGGCGGTGAGCGCAGCAGGGTCGGAGACATTGACGCAGACCGGGATGATGGTCGGCACGCCTGCGTACGTCAGTCCCGAGCAGGCAGCGGGCGAGATCAATCTCGACGGCAAGAGCGACCAGTACAGCCTTGCCTGCATGCTATACGAGATGATTTCCGGCGAGCGGCCGTTCGCCGGAAACTCGCCGCAGTCGATAATGGCGAAGCGATTCACGGAAACTCCGAAGCCGCT
>DASWQD010000471.1:0-4158 GCA_036398255.1 Gemmatimonadaceae bacterium
CCGACGACGCGCACATGCGGCATGTGCACGGGAACGAATACCACGTCACCGTTCTGAAGCCGCACGTCGCGCGATGCGTCGCCGTTGATGAGATAATCGTAGACGTCGAGTGTCTGAATCGTTCTGCCCGCTCTCTTGATCTGGACGGCGCGGAGGCTTCCGTTGTCCGTCGGGCCGCGCGCGGCATACAGCGCCGTCAACGCCGTTCCGGCGCTCGAGATTCGGTAGCTGCCGGGGCTCAACACTTCGCCGAGTACGAAGATCTGGTTGCTTCGCAGTCTCACCGGGCTGATCGAAAAGCGAGTGGTTGCGCCGGGCCCACGGCGAACGCCGGAATAAACTCGTCCGAGTCTCGAGTAGAGAATGTTTTCGAGGTCGCCGAGCGTGAGATTCGAAACGTAAATCTGTCCCGCCTGCGGGACGACGATGAATCCCTCGCGCGTCACGTCGAGATTGTATGCGGCGTTGACGTCGCCCGTGAGAATGAGCGCGAGCTGGTCGCCAGGGCCGAGGCGATAGTTAGCATCGACCGGACCGCTCAGGTTCGGATCGAACTGCGAAGTCTGCTGGCGGAACGTGTTGATTCCGAAGATTACAAAGCCGCTGTCCTCCTGCAGTCGCAGCACAGCGCTGTCGGCGGAGCTGAGCTTCTTTTCCCGTGCCGCGCATGCCTTGCGCAGCGCTTCCTTGTTTCTGAGCGCCTGAGCTCTTCCGATGTTGACAGTGTCGGCGGCAGTGACGGTGGTGTCGGCCTTGAGCAGCTCCGGATTGCAGCGGAGTGCAAGGGCATCGGCGGTATCGACGATGCCGAGCGCACTGATCGCGCTGAGGATGTCTTCCTGAGTGCCGGTGCCGGTGCCTGACATGGACTCCGCCTGATCACCGCCGCTCGAGAGATATGCATCGAGCAGGTTTTCAGGATACCCTTCGGCGCGCAGCCGGGCGCGAACCTGGTCGGGCGTGAGGCCGCTCGACATGATTCGAGATCTCAGCTCACGGAGGAGTGCCGGGTTCTGGAGCACCTGCTCGGGTGTCTGGGCCGCCGCGAGCGATGGCACGATGAAAAGAAATGCGGCAACTGTTAGCAACCGCAGCTTGATTGAATTCATCGAGTGAAGTGGTTTCTGATGTAGGTGTCCCGCAGCTTCCAGCGAGACAGAGGTGGATGGTCGCGCAGGGACTCGAACCCCGGACCTCTGCTGTGTGAAAGCAGCGCTCTAACCAGCTGAGCTACGCGACCGAAAGCAATCCGAAAAGTAACGGTCGGACTGTATGTAGGGAATTGCAGTGTGGCGGGATGGGCCCTGCTGGACTCGAACCAGCGACCGTCGGATTATGAGTCCGCTGCTCTAACCGACTGAGCTAAGGGCCCTTTAAGCAATCTACCAGAGTCCTGTCCGGGTAAAAAGAAGCAGTTGACAGTAGTCCAGTCTGGCTACGCAATTCAGTGCCGAACCTCAGTCGAATCGAACGAGCCACCTCGGCCGCCAGGTGACTCGTCCTCTTCCTTCGGCTTTCGTCTCGTTCTTTCCATCGGTGTGATACCGATTGACGCTTCGATTGACGCCGGCATCGAATGAAAGATCGAAGTCACGGCCGATCAGGGCTGCTCCGCTCAAAGCCAAGCGGGTCGTCTTCCAGATCGTTCCCGAAAAAATCGCCGGCGTTGTCGCGTATTCCGACTCATCCGGATAGGGCAGGCGATAATCGCCTTCGCCCTGCCGCCGATGCGCGACGTACAGCCGCAAAGGCGTCCGCGGAATCAGCGCAATGTCCAGCCCACCGCGCACCTCGTCGTAATCCGACCATCCCCGGCCGAGACCAACGCTGTAGATCGCGTATCGCTCTGAGACATTGGGGGTGTGGTATGCGAGATTCGATACGCGCGTGTATGAAGCGAAGAGCTTCTGATCGCCAAGGGCTGGAATTCCTTCGGCAGTGAACGTGAATCCGTACGACGACGGCTCACGACACACGCTGTCGCAGCGGTCGATCTGAATGTCGTCCATCAAGACCTGCAGGCTGTAGTTCCCCAGTTTTCGCGAGCGCCAGGCGAGATCGCCGCCGAAACTGAGATTTCCGTCCGTTCGCTCATTGCGCCAGCTCAGCGCGTAGACGTTGAACGGATTGATGAGCGAAAATTCGAGTCCACGGCCGACACCGGAGTACAGGAAGGATTCGCTCAATCCGCCCTCGAATCTTCCGCGATTGAACGCGAGTCGGTGCGTCGAGAAGTAGCGCGACGACTCCACCCCCGGAGAGAGCACGTAGTTCTCGAGCTTTGCGATCACCGTCGACAGATGAATTCGCTCTGTTCCGGCGCGCGCATAGAGATGATCGTAGGTATAGGCGTCGTTGCCCAACTGAAGTCCAGCCAATCCAATCGGGCCCCACGACCGAGCGACACGTCCAAATGCCGCCTCCGCGTACTTCCACTGCCCGCCGATGTAGGCGTCTTCAGCACGGCCGGCGATGCTGCGATCCTTTCGCCCTGCAAACTCAGGATCTGTATTCAATCGATTGTCGAGAAGCGCTCGCACCGACGCAGCCAGATGTCCGCCGCCCATGACGAAGTATCCGCCCATCGCGGGCTTCACGTCTTCATTCCAGTCGGCAAGCATCAGCTCGCGCAGCGAGGACGTTTGACCGGTCGCATAGAAATCGAACGTTGCCTTCGCTCGAAACGGTGCGCGCGTGTTCGGCGAATCTGAATCGAGCCGCAGCTCATATCGCCTGATCGCAATCGAAAGCGCGTCGATGTAACTGCTCGTCACACGAGACATAGGCTTCGTCCGTGCACTGTCGATCGCCGCACGGATCCTCCCTACGTGATACGGACGCTCCATCAGCGACAATCCGCCGAGTGCGTCGCGCGCGATCAGTGCATCGACATATCGGTATGCGATGTCATCGATAGGCAGGTACGGAGACGCCTGTGCACTCACCGACGCCGGAACGACTGCGATGAGCGCCGCAACCAGAACGCGTGAGATCACTTGTACCAGCCGATCAGCTTTGCCGACGGCGTGATCTGAAGAGCAGGAGATGGAAGGTGGATGTAGCTCAGCTGCCTCTTGATGGTTTTCCAGATGCGGTTCTCGCCGGGAAGTTTTTCCGCGTCGAAATCGAGCGAAAGAAGAAGCCGACGCTGGGCGCGAATGTTCGCCCCCGTCTGTGGATCGATCCAGTCCGTGATCGAATGTCCGAGCGACACGCGCAGAAATGCCGGCCAGTAGGGCTTCGCCTCCGCCGGCAGCAGCGCATCGATGTCCGCTGACAGCCAGTAGGTCTGCCCGGTGTAGTCCAGCGACGGCCGAAGCTCGCCGGGAATGTTGTCCGCGTTCCGCATGGCCGCGCTCGGCGCGTACGAAATGGTGGGCTTGATGGCGCGAGTCTTTGGATACGTCTCGTGGAGAACCGCGAGCGCAGTCCCGGCAGTGTTCGCGAGCAGGTCCGGATACGAGAAGCCGTACTTGTCGTACATGCCGTCCCATATTTCTATCTGTAACTGAAAAAGCGCTGCATATGCCGCGCTCCATGCGACGGCCTTTGGCTTCGACATGCACGCGCTGCGGAGGAATGCGGCGCCGAATCGGGCGAGGTGGTAACCGCCATAGACGTGACCGAACTTGTCCTGATCGCGAAAGTTCTCATCCCAGTCCGCTCGAAAAAAGAATTTCTCGGCGCGCTCGCCTGACCACCACGCCCGCTTGAAGTAGCTGTAGAGCGCCGCGTTGCCGCCGACAAATACTGCGGCGACTCCGGCGCGGCGCAACGTCACTTCGTTTCGCGGCATCCCGCATCCCGCCTTCGGTGTCGGGGCGCTGTCGATCACTATCGCAACCGCGGCCGAATCGACGATGACCGGCGGCACGGAATCCGGTTTCACGACTGCGCTGTCAACCGGTACCTGGCCTCTCGCGCCGTCCGCTGAAAACGCGAGCGCAAAAAAAACTTGAGCCGCCACCGCGGCGGCCTGAAATACTCTCTTCAATGATTTTCCCCCGCGTGCTGCGTCAGCGCGACGATGCCTTGTCAGCCTCGTAGTCATCGTACGCGTCGAGCACCTCGGTTCGAGTGACAGTAGCGGCACCCAGCTTTCCTACCTCGATTCCGGCAGCGAAGTTCGCGACGATCGCCGCCTCGGCAGGAGTTCCA
>DASWQD010000472.1:0-5657 GCA_036398255.1 Gemmatimonadaceae bacterium
ACCGGCTGTCACCCGCGGCGCGATGCGCCGCCGCCTTCAGAACAGTCAGGCCACCGAACACCGCGTGAGCGAGCATTCTCTTCGCGAGCCTCGCCTTCCCCGGCTGGATCGCGCGGAACTCGGTGTAGCTGTCGCAGAATCCCTGGTCGGCCATGCGGCTGTTGAGGTAGCTCTGCGTCATACGCGACGCAGGGATCATGTGATGCGTCACCGCCGTTCCGACGTACGCGAACTTGTATCCAAGCCGCCTGATCTTGATGTTGAGCCCGGTATCGTTGTCGCCGGTGAACTGATCGGCATTCGTGTCCGGGTTGAATCCGCCCGCCTCGAAGAACACCGACCGCTCGACGGCCTGGTGGCAGCTGAACACGCCCGGGTCTTCCTCCGACACGATCGTCGCTTCACCGAGATCGATGAGACTGAGGAGCGCGTTGCGGCAGTGCTCGAGTATCCACACCGGCGGCTCCGTGTCCCACCGCGGCAGCACTTTACCGGTAACCGACGCTACCGCGGGATCGGTCTCGAAACCGGTGATGATCTCCGAGAGAAGCGACGGGTCCGCGAGCATGTCGTCGTCGGTGAAGTAAAGAATCTCTCCCCTCGACGCCACTGCTCCCTTGTTCCGCGCAAAGTGCGCTCCTTTCCGCTTCTCGCTCACGCCTCGCACGCGATCGTCGCTGCCGGCAAATTCCTCGATCACCCTGGCCGTGTCATCGGTCGAGGCGTTGTCCACGAGGATGAGCTCCCATCCGCCGGGATAGTCCTGCGCGAGAAAAGTTTCGACCGTCTGGCGAAGCAGACCCGACCGATTGTGGGTCGGTATGATTACCGAAATGAAGGGTACCAGCTCACTCGCTCCCTGGGTCATCCCCTTCCGACGAAGACGGCGCCCCAGGTCTCGAAACCTGGCGGACTGTCCGTCATCCATCCTCTGGAATCGACGAGCGTCATGCGGGCCGTCGAAAGTGCCATCTCGATCTCCGGCGTGAACAGGTACCGCATGCGATGTGTCTCGCGCAATGTCTCGCTCGCCCTGGTCAGCTTGTCCGTCACGACCACCGTGTAGTTCACGTCCACCACGTTCTCGGCGGCATGAATCACCGGCTCGGCCCTGCGTGCGATTTCCGTCGCGTCGTCGGAAAGGTTTTTCTCGGTCACCGCGGGCCACTGTCTCAGCACCGCCGGACCATACCAGCAGTCGAAGACAAAAACTCCGCCGGGCTCGAGATGCTCTCTCGCAGTAGTGAACACCGCAGCCAGATCCGCATTAGTCGTCTGGTAGCTCATCACGTGGAAGAGTGAGATCACAGCGTCGAACTTCCGGCCGAGTCGCACCGTTCTCGCATCGCCGCGGGCGAACTCCATCTTCGCGGCGATGTCGGGGGCGAGAGATGCGCGACGCGCGTCTGCTGCTTCGAGCATCCCCTCGCTCATGTCCACTCCGGCCACATCGAAGCCGAGCTGCGCAAGCTCGACGGCGTGCGCGCCGGTTCCGCACCCGATCTCCATCACTGTCCTGGCCTGCGAGGCGTGATGGCGAATCAGCTCCGCCACGTACTTCGCCTCACCCGCGTAATCCTTGTCGCGATAGAGAAGGTCGTAGTATCGCGAATATCCGGCGAACACACTCACGCGAACACCTCGTGCACCGCAGCCGACACGCGATCGATCTGCTCGTCAGTCAGTGCGAGACCGCTCGGAAGATAGAATCCGCGCCGCGCGATGCGCTCGGCGTTCGGATATCGCTCACCCGCGAACAGTCCGGCTCGCAGGTACACAGGCTGCTCGTGCATCGGCCAGAAGAACGGACGTGTCGCAACTTTCCGGTCCGCGAGGCGCTTCATCCCTTCCTCGGCATCGAAGTCGGCATCTTCGCGGATGACAATCCCGTAGACCCAGTTGACGTTAGTCGCGTAGTCAGTGCACGGAACCGGCAGCTCGAGCGAAGGGACGTCGGAGAGCAGCGACGTATATCTCTCGAAGATGCGCCGTTTTCGCGCAACGAACTCGTCGAGACGCTCGAGCTGAGCCAGACCGACTGCGGCCTGCATGTTGGTCATCCGAAAATTCCAGCCAATCTCGTCGTGAACGAATCTCCGCGGCGCTTTCATGGCGAGATTGCGAAGCCCCCTGCACCGCTCGGCGAGGCCATCGTCATCGGTGAGGATCATCCCGCCCTCGCCTGTGGTGATGTGCTTGTTCGGGTAAAAGCTGAACGTCGAGAGGATGCCAAACGAGCCGCACGGCTTGTCCCTGTACGTCTGCCCGATCATCTCGGCCGCATCCTCGATCACGTGAAGATTGTGGCGCGCGGCGATCTTCATGAGCGGATCCATGTCCACCGGCAGGCCGTAGATGTGAACGGGCATGATGGCGCGCGTGCGCGACGTGATGCGCTCCTGGACGGCTCCCACGTCCATGTTCCAGGTGCGGGCGTCGCAGTCCACGACAACCGGCGTCGCACCGAGGCGTGAAACGGCCGCCGCGCACGAGATGATCGTGAACGTTGGAAGAATCACCTCATCGCCCGGCCCGATATCGAGTGCCGCGACGGCCGCCTCCAGGGCCGCCGAGCCGTTGCACACGGCGACTCCATGCTTGCGACCTACACGCTCGGCAAATCGAGCCTCGAACTCGCGGATGAATGGCCCTTCCGACGAGATCCAGCCCGTGTCGATGCACTCGTTGAGGTACTTCCGTTCATTACCATCGAGAACCGGCTCGTTGACCGGAATCAATTCTGGCATAAGCCCTGAAAATTACATCCCGCGAGTTGCAGACGTCGCGCACCCGACTTCGTAGACGGCGTAAAGCTCATCGGTCGTGGCTTCCGGAAATCTTGCCACAGGCGGTCCCAGACGCGCCTTGCTCTCGGCGTCCCACGTGAAGGTCAAACCTCGATAGAGGGGGTATTCTTTTCCCTGCGGGTGAGAGGCTATCTCGGGATAGCCAATCGCGAGCAACACGGGCTGGCGGCGGTCGCAGGAGACACGGTCGGCAGCTGACAGAAGGTCAGCGAGCGTCATGTCCGCCTTCCGGCGCCCGGTCCTGTCGAAAAAGACACGACTTGCAAACTCCGCCTGACGGGGCATGAACACCGGATTGCCCACGTAGTACGGCATCGACTCCATCATGTAGTCGGGCTCCGACATGAGCACTGCGCTTTCATATCGCGGATTGGCCCGGATGAATTCCGCAAACGCCTTTGAATTCGACTCGCGATACTTCTGCGTTCGATGGATGAGGACCGGAAGCGCAAGCGCCTGTAACGCGAAAAGGGGAAGCAGGCCGAGCGAGATGGCCCGGTTCGGCGCTCTCGCCTGGTCGATCCAGCAGATCGCAAAGATTACGAAGAGGACAATTCCTTCGTGCCTGAGCCCGGCACCATAAATGTTGCGGAAAAAAATCGAGTAGCCGACGACTGTCACCGCAACCGCGAGTAGAGCGCGGAGATTCCTCCGAAGGCACCACGCCAGCCAGGCGAGACTGACATCCACCATAATTCGTGACGGCCACGCTCCCTCCATTCCAAGCAGATGCCATGGGTATTCGGAGACCGCTGCGATGTTTGCATCACGAACGCCCCTGAGCCCCAGGCCTGGGTCGACGAAGATCGCCGCAAGAATTTTCCGAAGCGACAGGGACTCGAGACCCGCCGCCCACGCCAGCTCCGGCACAGGGCGGGCAGTCGCGAGTGCTACAGCGATTCCCCCGACCGCAATCGCAAGCGCGCCAACTACCGCGACCGATATCGACCGCTTTCTCCGTTCGGCATCGAGCAGGTCCAGCCCCCAGACCAAAAGCAGCACCATTGCCGCCATCGCTCCGTGCACGCTCGTATTGGCCAGCAGGAACAGGACAATTCCGAGTGGAAGGGGACGGTTCTTCCGATGCTCGAACGCGACGCATGCAATCAGGATGAGGAGCACGCTCAGTCCGTAATTACGGGCATTCACGCTGAGCTCGTATCCGAGGAACGCCCCAAAAACTGCCAGGATGCGCAGCCAGGTGGGGAAAGGTGCGTACCGAAGGATTACAAATGCGGCTGCCGCGGCGATGGCCAGGGCCAGACCGGGCAGCACCAGCTTCGAGCCCGTCACCAGAAATCCGGCTCTCAGCAGCGCATACCATAGTATTGGGTGGCCTTCAAACCTCAGCTCCGACACGAGCTGGCTCCAGGATGCCGACCCTGTCGCGACGGAGAATGCACGTACTTCGTCGCGCCACATCTCGTGCGTGAGCGCGACCGCTATGATCATCACCACGTAGGCGCCGAGAGCCCCCCAGACAACGGCTGGGGAACGACGCTCAGCGCGAGTTCCTGCGGGCATCTCTACCCTGGCTTGACCGGCAGCTTCTTTCCTGCCGAGTCGAACAGCCGGTCGCGCTTCAATCCCGCGCGATGCAGGCGAAAGCGAAGGGAAGTCTTGAGCACACCTGCACCATAGACTACGGACCGGCGGAAGCTGATCGACGACGCTTCCGCAAAGTATCGCGTCGGACACGAGATTTCGCCGATTCGAAACCCGAACATCGCCGCCTGCGCGAGGATCTGGTTGTCGAACACGAAATCGTCGGAGCATTCGAGCAAGGGCAGCGTCTCGAGCACTTCCCTGCGGAAAGTTCTGTAGCCGGTGTGATATTCCGAGAGCTTCAGTCCCAGCAGCACATTCTCGAATGCGGTGAGCGCGCGGTTCGACACGTACTTGTAGACCGGCATCCCGCCCGACAGCGCGCCCTCGCCGAGTATGCGTGACCCGAGGATGATGTCGAATTGTCCGGACGCAGCGAGCGGAACCATCGCCTCGATGAGACGCGGCGAATACTGATAGTCTGGATGCAGCATCGTCACGATGTCTGCCCCGCGCTTCAGCGCTTCGGTGTAGCAGGTTTTCTGGTTGCCGCCGTATCCCCTGTTCTCAGGATGAACGACATATGGAATCCCGAGGCGCTCGGCGACTGCGACGGTATCGTCACCCGATGCATCGTCTACGAGAAGCACCTCATCCACGAGGCCCATCGGAATCTCGGATATCGTCTGCTCCAGAGTCCTTCCGGCATTGTACGCGGGAAGGACGACAATCACTCTTTTTCCGGCAATCACTTGCTATTGCTTTACGGTGATGCGCTCGGCCGGAACTCCGGTGAAGCGCGTTTTGTCCTGGTCTCCGGCATACGGTCCCTGCTTTACCTCGACCATCTCGACTTCCTCGAGAACCTCGAAGCCGTGCCCGCCGGTTGCCAGCAGAATCACATCGCCTTCCTCGAGAATCCGGCTCTCGAGATAGCACTGGCTGTCATCGTAGAAATCGACGCGCAGCTTCCCGCGCTTGATCAGCAGCACCTCCTGCGTGTAGTGCACGTTTCTGCTGACGGGGTTGTGAACGTGCGGATCGATCACCTTCCCTGCCGGATGCCTCATGTAGGCAAGCTGCTGAGAAAGATCGTTCGGCGTGAAAAAATGAATGCCCGGCTCCCGAAACCTGCCTGATACAATCACGGCGAGCAGCTGGTCCCCGGACTTGAGTGTCTCGATCATAGGTCAGTGAAGATAGCAGTCAACGCGCCTGCGGCGAGGCGTTTTTCCCTCCGGCGCCTCGAGAACGATCAAGCGGTCGAAGCCCCTGGCCCGCGCCCTTGTGCACAATGCAGGGTCG
>DASWQD010000473.1:0-3168 GCA_036398255.1 Gemmatimonadaceae bacterium
TCGACGATCGGCGATTAATCGCGGACGGAGGAGATCGAGGACTCAGGACCGAGGAGGGGTGGGTCGGATGGAATGCGGGATATTTCATTGTCTTACCGCGCTCGCGAGGGATGATCGCGAGCAAAGCTGCCGTATCCTCAGTCTTCAGTCCTCGATCTCCTCAGCCCGCAATTAATCGCCGATCGTCGATGGCACTTGGTCCTGAGGCCGCAAAGTCTGTAGTCCTTGACCCTCGCAGATCCTCAATCCTGGGTCCGAAATCACCAACTGGTAGCGGTCAAACCGACACACTACCCTGAAGATCATCGGGTTCCTAGTGGCGCCGGTCGCCCGTTATATTGCGCTGTTCGGGGCGTTAGCTCAGCTGGGAGAGCGCCTGGTTTGCAACCAGGAGGTCGCAGGTTCGATCCCTGTACGCTCCACTCGATAGCCTTTGGGTCACTCGCGCCAACCCTTTATCGTCGTCACCTTCAGATTCTCATACCTGCCGACGCGTGATTGCTCCCCGAGCTCGAGGGTGGCGATTGACCGCGCGTGTTGCGCAAGCTCATGCCTCAGCAGCGCGCTCCACTGCTTTTGATACGCGGGTGATTTCCAGCCCTCTTCTGGCAGCATCGCGGCTCGCCTGAGCGGCACCGCCGTGGCGGTGCCGAAGCGATTTTCGCTGACCAGATACAGCGTTCCTCCGTTCCTGAGGCACGTCCTCGCCTTCTCCAAGGCGGTATGCACAGCAGCCATCTGATCAGCTTCAAGCATGAACGGCATTATCCGGTCATACCGGTGAAATCGCGAAAATCCGACTGACGGGAGCATCACCCACGGCGCTGTGCCGCGATAGTATCGGTCGAAGCTCACACCGAGGTACCAGGGGTCGAGCACCACCTGGTCCTTCGGTCCCGCCAGATGTTCGATCGCGAGTGCAGCCTTGTCGACGTTGGTCATCCTTGTCCGCGCCAGCGCGATGGCCGAGGGGAGCGTAACTCCCGCGATGATCACTGCCGCCGCGATTCGCGCAACTCGCGCGACAGGCGGCACGGCGAGCTTGCCAAGGATGATGTCCGCACAGGTCACGGTGAGCCCGATGAGCGTGAGGTAGTACCACGGCTGCGTGAGGTACGAGAGCTTCGTCAGGAACGCGTATTGTGCGAGTGATCCAACGACAAGTGCGACAGTGCCGTACAAGACCGGCATGCGTGCATCGTCAGGAAGCCGCGAAGGTTTTCTCCGGAGCTCGATCAGCGCGGCAGAAACCGCGAAGAGCACGACGAACACCCACAGAATCGTTGCCCACGTGCCCACGTGAAAGGCTTGATTCAGCTTGTAGATGAACCAGGGAAAGTCGTAGTTGGGAATCTGCACGAGCGGATTCCAGCTTGCCGCGCTCCTGATAGTCGGCACGTAGACGAGAAGCGAGAGCGCCGATATCCCACCCGTCGCGAGCACTCCGGCAGCAGATCTCCACTGTCGACGTAGGGCCAAAACGACGACGCCGGCGATGCACAACGCCAGAACCACCGGAGCGTTGTAGAAAAGCGTGTGCACGCTGGCAGTTGCCGCGAGCGTCGCCAGCACGAAGTTCGCGGGTCGCGGCTTCTCTACATAGCGCCAGATGGTCAGGCAGGTGAGCACCGCTGTCGCCATGCCCAGGCCGTAAGCTCGTAACGAGGAACCCCAGCGAACGACACTCGGGTTCAAGGCCAGCAGCGCGAGCGACAGCAGCGGGTATGATACGCGGAATGCGCGGGCATTCGCCCAGATTGCGCCAATCAGGACCAGCGCCAGCACGAATCCGAGCGCCCGGAAAGCGGGATCGTTCATATCACCCACGGCGCTCGAAAAGCCTCGAATGAGCGCGATCCAGAGAACTGGAAATGAGTCGTACTGAAGGTTGCTCCACACATCCTTGAAAGGCGGGAGGGTGGCGAGGCCAACAGTATTCGCCTCGTCCCGCCACAACGGTCCGGCGGAGAATGCGGCCAGCAGGTTGAGGAGCACCGCAATTGTAGTGATCGCCATCGCCACAGTCAGCTCGGCGCGGCGGAGTCGTGCGTCCTTCACCGGGATTGTGTGGGCGTCTTCCCTGCTACGATCACGGCCTGGACGAACAAGTCACGAGCACCGAAGGAGTAGCGATGCAGGGTCAGTCCGGCTGCGGAGAGAATCCCTTCGACCCATTTCCTGGAGCGCACAAGGGAAATCTCAGGCGGATGAAGCGCCGTCGGACCTTTCGATGTCAACCGCAGAATCCGATGTGCGACATGCAGAACGGCCACACTCGTCGCGCGAGCATGCGGCCAGAAAATCACGAGCTTCGCGTCAGGTTTGGTCACACGTGCAAGCTCGGTGAGAATGGCAACGATCTCTTCGACGGTGAAGTGTTCCATCACCCCCAGGTTGTAGGCGCCGTCGAAGGTCGCGTCAGGGAAGGGAAGCGAGAAGATATTCGCCTCGCGGACTTCGACAGCTCGAGGGTTGAGCTCCCGGTACCGACGCAGGGCTGTGGTCGATGTATCCACCGCCGTGATGCTCATCCGTTCGTGAAGGCGCGTATCGACACCACCGCTCCCGCAACCGGCGTGGAGAAGGCTCGATCCATCCCGGAATGCCCGGAAGATCGCGGATTCGAGATTTCTCCTGATGACGAGCGTACGGTAAGCGGTGGCGATGAGGTCGTAGACCTTTCCCGACGGTCGATCTTTCCGATTCCAGTATTCGTCCCACCCACTGGGATCATTCGACTGCGTCAATGGCTTCTCCTTTGGAGTGCGCACGGCCGGCTTTCGACCTGATCACCCGGGCCCAGATCACGAGCAGCCGAAACCCGCTCTTCATCGTCTCGGCCGATGTCATTTTCGAATGACCATAGGTGCGGGCAGGCAGGACAATCGGAAATTCTCCAACCGTGTAGCCGGCTCGCGTGAGCACGAACATGCTCTCGAAGAAGAATCCGTAGCCGCGAGATTCAACTTCGTCGAAGATCTGCGGGCGGATTCTCCGCAGGTCGTAGGCCCGCAGTGCACTGGTTGCATCGTGCGGTATCGACAGAAGTCGCCGAGTGAGCAGGTGACCGACTACGGTCAGCGAGCGGCGCAGGATGTTCCAGCCGGGAAGGCTTCCGGGCTCCATGTAGCGCGAGCCCGTCGCCAGGTCATGACCGGCGAGAGCGTC
>DASWQD010000474.1:0-1726 GCA_036398255.1 Gemmatimonadaceae bacterium
TCGCGAGTGAAGTCGGCACAGTCGCGATGTCACTCAAGTCATGGGTCGATCTGAAAAAGGCGAAGGATGCGCGAAAGGACACTGTCATGACTCCGGCGCTCGACGATGAGGGAGAGCCCGTGATCGATCCGGTAACGGGACTGCCGAAAGTCACCATAACCTTCAAGAATCCGAATCTCGTTGGAAGGATCCCCGCGCGTCGCACGCACCTCGAGGACTGGCTGGCGGCCGTGCTGTTCAACCATCTCTTCTCTGGTGCGGAAGCGTACGTGTCCGCCCACCTCGCCGACTTCGACGCCAATGTCCAGGCGAATTACCTCCCGGGCGGGGTCCGCGTGATGGCTCGCGTCGCCTGGTAAAAGCTCCTCCGAAATGAAGCCTGACAGCAGTGCACCGATCGGCGTTTTCGATTCGGGAATTGGCGGACTCACCGTCGTGCGGGAGCTGATGCGCCAGCTCCCGAACGAGAGCATCATCTATTTCGGCGACACCGCACGCGTGCCCTACGGGCCCAAGAGTCCCGACACTGTCGTGCGCTACAGCCGTGAGATTGTCGACTTCCTTCGAAAGGAGGGAGTCAAAGCTGTGGTCGTAGCGTGCAACACGGCGACGGCCCACGCGCTTGGCGCCCTGCGCGAAGAAAACCCGCTCCCCATTGTCGGCGTAATTGGCGCCGGTGCGCGCGGCGCCGCTCGCGCGACGCGCTCGGGAAGCGTTGGAGTCATTGGCACTCAGGGCACCATCAACTCAAAGGCATACGAGCGCGCGATCGCAGCAGCGTCGCCGAATACCAGAATCACGGCAATAGCGTGTCCTCTGTTCGTCCCGCTTGTCGAGGAGGGATGGCTCGACACCGACGTCACCAGACTCGTCGCCGAGGAATATCTCGGACCGTTGGCAGCGGAGCACGTCGATACGCTGGTGCTTGGATGCACGCACTACCCGCTGCTGAAATCGGTGATCGGAAAGGTCGTTGGCCGGGACATTCGCCTGATCGACAGCGCGGAGGAAACCGCTGCCGAAACGGCTTCGACATTGAAGCGGGCTGGACTTGCTCACGCGGCAACCGGCGAAGCCCGCTACCGTTTCATTGCGTCCGACGCTCCCGAACAGTTCCTACGGGTTGGCGGCCGTTTCCTCGGCTCTTCGATCGATCGAGTTGAGACAGTCACCCTCGGGTGACTGCGAAGTTGCCGATCGCAGCTCGATCGACTTTTCGGTGACGCGAAGATATGTCGGAGCATCGAGCCAGGATCCGGCATTCGCGAAGACGCCGCCGCCTGGTGACCTCTCGAGTGCAGCGACGTGCGAGTGCCCGTAGATCAGAAGATCGAGTGACGGGTTCGATTCGAGCTCGCTCATTGCGATGGCGCGCAGCCCGCGACCTTCATCGCGCGACCGGTACGTTCGGCTGGCGCCGGAGCTTCCATTTGCGAGCGAGCTTGCCCAGTCGGGATGTAGCGCCCTGAAAGCACGAATGGCGAGGCGGTTCCTCATTATGGGCCGCACCATCCTGTATCCGCGATCCTCTTTCGCGCGGAGTCCATCGCCGTGCTCCACCCGCGCATTCCAGCCGGCAATGCTGCCTGACCACGAGCCTATATGGTATTCGACTCCGATATCGCGCCGCAGGATCTCGTCGCCCCAGCAGTCGTGATTGCCGGCGATCCAGAGTATGGGCAGACCGCCGTCTCTCAGGTCGGCGAGCGCGGCGAGCGCGCGGAAG
>DASWQD010000475.1:0-5961 GCA_036398255.1 Gemmatimonadaceae bacterium
GCGGTGACTGGTGACTCGATCTACAACGGCGCCGACGATGACGCCTCGGGCGTCACCGCCGTGCTCGCGATCGCGCGCGCGTTCTCGAAGGGACCGCCGCCGAAGCGAACGCTGATCTTCATGGCGACGACCGGAGAAGAACAGGGAATCCTCGGAACGCGCTGGTACGTGCGACATCCGACGTTCCCGATTTCGAAGATGGTCGCCGAAATGGAAGTCGAGATGGCCGGCCGGCCGGATTCACTCGCCGGCGGATCGGGAAAGCTGTGGATGACCGGCTATGACCGCTCGACGATGGGGAGCATGCTGAAAGCGGCGGGAATTCCAATCGTTGCGGATCCTTATCCGCAGTTCAGGTTCTTCGAGCGCAGCGACAACATCGTGTTCGCGCGAATGGGAATTCCCGCGCACACGCTGTCGAGCTACAACCTCCACAAGGAGTACCACACTCCCGGTGACGACCTGAGCAGGATCGACTTTCCACATCTCACGGCGATCTCGCGAGCTGCTGCAGCTGCTGCACGCCTGCTGAGCGATGGCCCTGCGCCTGTGTGGAATCCCGGAGGACAGCCGGCGGCGTCTGCGCGATAGCGCTCAGCGCGACTGGGTGAGCCGCAGAAACTCGTCCCTCGTTTTGGGATCGTCACGGAACTCGCCCCGCATCGCTGACGTGATCGTGCTCGAGTTCTGCTTCTGTACGCCGCGCATCATCATGCATAGATGCTGGGCCTCGATCACGACGCCCACTCCGCGAGGCTGCAGCACGTCGCTCAACGCCTGAGCGATCTGTTCAGTCAGCCGCTCCTGCACCTGCAGCCTCCGCGCGAAGACGTCCACCACCCGGGGCAGCTTCGAGAGTCCGACGATTCTTCCATTCGGGATGTAAGCGATGTGAGCCTTGCCGAAGAACGGCAGCATGTGATGCTCGCACAACGAGTAGAGCTCGATGTCGCGTACCATCACCATGCTCTCGTGCGTCTCCTCGAACAGCGCGTCGCCGATGACGTCAGCGATATCCGTCTCGTAGCCGCGCGTGAGCCACTCGAGCGAGGCCGCGACCCGGGATGGCGTCTTGAGAAGGCCGTCTCTCTCCGGATCCTCGCCAATCAGCTCGAGCTGCCGACGAACGATGCGCTCGTGCTCGCGAATCGGTGAGGCTTCGTCGAAATCGATTGCGGGACGTATTGCGGCTGCAGTCATCTGCGTCATTTCCCCGTGGTGAACATTGCGTCGAGCGCTCTCCAGTCCATGTCTTCCATTGCAGCCTCAGCGCGGAGACTGTCCCTTTCGCGTCCGCTCGCGGCAACCGCAAGGATTCTGTCGCCGAGCCGATAGCCGGCGAGAAATTCACCGTCGCCGATGTCGCCGTCGACAAGAATCTCATCCCACTTCTCTGCGTGCCCGACGTAGGAGATCGACGTCGAATAGTGATTGCTCCAGAAGAACGGAACCGATGTGAACTTTTCCTTCCGCCCGATCATGTTGCGGGCGGCGGTCTGACCCTGACGCTCGGCAACTACCCAGTGCTCGATGCGGACGCTGTCTCCGCTGCGAGGGTCCGGATAACGCGCGATGTCGCCGGCAGCGAAGATTCCCTTGATCGACGTTTCCAGGAATTCATTTACGACGACGCCCCTGTCGATTCGCGCTCCCGCCTTCTCCGCGAGAGACATCGCGGGCCGGACGCCGACTCCCACGACGACGAGGTCGGCGTCGAGCGTCGAGCCATCGTCGAGCGTCACACCGGAAGGACTTATCTCCTTCGATGTCCGGCCAAGATGGAAAGTCACGCCCTCGGACTCGTGCGTCGATTTGACGAACCGGCCGATCTCGGGGCCCAGGATTCGCTCGAGAGGAATCGATTCCGGTGCGATGACGTGGACGTCCAGCCCGCGCGCGCGAAGCGATGCGGCAACCTCGAGCCCGATGAAGCTCGCGCCGATTACGACTGCCTTGCCTGCCCCCTCGGCTGCAGCGATGATGCTTCGACTGTCGGCCAGGGTTCGCAGATAATGCACGTGGTCCAGCTCAGCGCCGGGAATGGAAAGCCGAACGGGATCGGCGCCCGTTGCAAGCAGCAGTCTGTCGAATTCCCTCGACTCGCCGTTCGACATTTCGATTCGCCGTTTCTCCACGTCGATCGATACGACCGTCACGCCACGAAGCAGCTCGATCTCGTGGCCTGAATAGAATTCGGGCGCCCGGAGCGGAATCCATTCCTCGGGGGCGCTGCCGGCGAGATAGTCCTTCGAAAGATTCGGCCGGTCGTACGGAACCGATTCATCCCCGCCGACAAGAGTGAGAGATCCCCGGTATCCGTCGCGGCGCAGCATCTCCGCCGCCGCATTGCCGGCAGCTCCGGCGCCCACGATGACTATTCTCTCCGGTGGGTCGGAAGCAGGTACTCGATCCGCAATGGGTGTCGCGCCATCGGGCTGCGCGATTTCCCGCGTCACTGTCACGATCGCGCCGGACCTCGAGGTCTCCCACCTTGCGACCGGATTGAGGGCGGGCGCGCACACGGCCTCCCCGGTTCGCAAGTCGAAACACGCGTGATGCCACGGGCACCTCACGGTACCATCCACCACAATCCCCTCGGCGAGCGGTCCGCCGTAATGCGTGCACTGAGCGCCGATGGCAAAGACCTGCTCTCCCCGTCGTGACAGGATCACCGGCTTTCCTCCGACATGGCCGCCCACCATTCCTCCGTCGGGAATGGATTCGATCGGAATACCGCCCGAAAAGTCCGGGCCTGTTGCCTCTGCCTGCTCCGCGCTCACGATGGCTCCCTCGAAATCGACTGTCTGATCCAAGCCTACGGGGCTCAAGGCGATATGTCAAGTAATTACTTGACTTATTGAAAAAACTGCCTCCGGCCCCTACCTTCAATCATGCACTGGGACAGCAAGTTCCTGTCTAGTACGCGCGGAAGGATTGTCACCGAGCTGCGGCGCGGAGGCCAGACGGTCGAGGATCTGCGCACGCTTCTCGGAATAACCGACAACGCGGTGCGCGCGCATCTCGCGTCGCTCGAGCGCGACGGAATCGTTCACCAGACCGCGACCCGGCCGAGCGGCCGCCGGCCCGCCGTCGTGTATGAGCTCACCGACGAAGCAGAGCGCAGCTTCTCGAACGCATACATGCCGGTGTTGACGCGGCTCGTCGACACCCTCGGCGAGAAGATGTCGGCGAAGGAGCTCGAGATTCTCCTGCGAAAGGTAGGCGAAAAGCTGGCGCAGGATCAGCCGGCGCTGAAGGGAAATCTTCGCGAGCGCGCGAAAGGCGCAGCCTCCGTGCTCACCGCACTCGGTGGACTCGCGGACATCGAAGAATCAAGGGGTTCGATAGCAATTCGCGGTTACAGCTGTCCGCTCGCTGACGCTGTGCGCGCTCACCCGGCAACGTGCGAGGCAGCTCGCGCGCTGGTGAGCGAGCTTGTCGGCGCCGATGTGAAGGAAGCGTGCGACAAGGGCTCGCGTCCCCGTTGTCGCTTCGAGATCAAAAATTCGTCAGCGGTACGTCTCGAAAAATCCCGTCCCCGATCCTGACACGGGCTCTCCTCCGAGCCTGCCGCTGATCGTAGCCGTGCCCTTCATCTGGATGAAATAAGGTCCGCCGAACGAGACGCTCTCGATCGACTGCCTCATGTCGGTTGCGATGGCATCATCGATCGAAAGCTCGACGCGCAGGGTATCGGCGCCGCGCACGTCCGCGAAGGTCGCGCGCGATGGAACACGCAGCTGCCTGCCGGCGACTGTCGCGGCTCGGCCGTCCTGGTATGAGATCGTCGCCGGCCGCATCACCGCCCTGAATCCGAGCGAGTCCACCAGGTAGACGAACAGCGGCTGCTCTCTCGTGGCATCGGGCGAGATCACCCTTCCATATAGTATTGTGTACGGACCCGCTCTCGCCGCGCCCCAGTCCCAGGTGACGCCCTTCCACACACCCCAGTTGTGATCGTGATACGCCTGCGCGTCCCGATAGCGCTCGCATCGCGAGGCAACGCAGATGGACCCGGTAGCTGAGGCACGGAGGCCGGGCACAGTGTAGCCGGACACGAATCCTTCCGTTCCGAGCGACGCGCCGGGGAAATACGCGCGGGGGGCCGGACGCACGACAAGATCTACATCGAGCTGTCCTGCCGTCGCGATCACGCGATAGTTGCCGTCAGGCAGCACGGTCACTGTCGAATTGCCGAGAGAGAGATTCGCGGAAGTGGTGGAGAATCGTACGTCGCGCCGCGGAATCTTCGATTCGAATTTCTGCGAGAGCTTTTCCTGCTCTCGAAGTGTTACGGTGACGCTGCCGCCCCATTTTTCCGACGTCACGTCGCCGGCGACGATGAACGAGATGAAAGCCCACCGCTTGCCGTCCGCCGACAGCACGTTGAAGTAGTGCCATTCAGCCCACGTCTCACGGTTCGATACGCTGTCGGGCGGAAGGTGGAAGTGATCCATGTCGTGCCGAAGCTCCTCGATCGTCGGAGTGGACCACCGCCTGTCGCCGTTATCGTCGTTCCACTCGCCCGACGCGAGTGCGAGCGAGCCCCGCACCAGGCGAGTCTTTGACGGAATCTCGCCGCCCGCCTTCACCGGATGCTCCGCGCCGTCCACCGTGCGAACATAGAGCAGACGTCCGTCGATCTGCGGTGCCACGGCATTTATCGAGCGTGCGAGTCTTGGCGACGCGAGGAGCTGATCGTAGATGAAACGCGACTGGTCGATCGAAAAGAACAGACCGCCGACTCCTCCCGTCTTCATCACTTCCACGTCGAGTCCCTGCGGCAATACGGTGACTTCCCCTCCTCCCACCAGTTTCTCGTCTCGAGCCTGCGTCAGGAGCGCTTCGCCAACGGAGAGCAGCACGATCATTACCGCGACTCCGATTCCGTACCCGAAGAACAGGAGCGCAGACCGCCACGGGCGATAGACGATGTTCCGGAACGCGATGAGCGAGATCATTGATCGACGATCACTCCATCGCGCATGTGAATCTTCCGTCGCGCAGCGCTGGCCAGCTCTTCATCGTGAGTGACGACGACTATTGTCGTCCCATCCTGATTCAGCTTTCCAAACAGCGCGATGATCTCCGCTCCTGTCTTTGCGTCGAGCTCGCCGGTCGGTTCGTCGGCGAGGAGCAGCGCCGGCTTGTTGGCGAGGGCTCGCGCAATTGCAACTCGCTGCTGCTCGCCACCTGAAAGCTGAGACGGCCGGTGCTTCTCGCGGTGACCGAGGCCGACGTATGCGAGAAGCTCACGCGCCCGCGCGGCACGATCGGCCGACTTCATCCCCGCCTCAGCCATCGGCAGCTCGACGTTCTCCCGCGCGGTGAGCGTCTGCATCAGGTAAAAACGCTGAAAGACGAAGCCGATGTTGCGAAGACGGAATTCGGTGGCCTCGCGGTCGCGCATTCCATTCGCCGCTTCACCCCTGATACGCACGTCCCCGCTCGTCGGCTTGTCGATGGCGCCGAGAAGATTGAGAAGCGTAGACTTGCCGCACCCCGACGGGCCGACGATCGCGACGTAATCGCCCTGCTCTATCGCGAACGAAACACCCCGAAGAGCATGCACTCTTTCCGCGCCGAAGTCGTAATCGCGCGTGAGCTTCTCTGCTTCGACAACGAGCTTCGGTTCGCTCACGCTATCGCTTCCTCACGAAGTGTTGTCGCGATGGGAAGCGAGGCTGCCCGGTACGACGGGTAAACGCCGGCTGCAATTCCCGAGATTGTCAGAAGGCCGAGCGCCGTCCAGGCCGCCTTCGGCTGAAAGAGAAAGAAATCGATCGCCATTGGAAGCCCGGGAAAGCTCGCGAGGATTCCGTTGAGATACCGGGCGGTGACGAGGCCGAGCGCCAGCCCGAGAACGGCACCGCTCAGCGTGATCGCAACACCTTCGAGGACGATCTGCTGCACGACGTGCGCGCGCGAGACGCCAAGCGCGCGCATTACAGTGATCTCTCC
>DASWQD010000476.1:0-4633 GCA_036398255.1 Gemmatimonadaceae bacterium
TGGTCCGGGCACCGGGTACCGTCTTCCATGGATTTGCCCTTACCGCACTGGGTCGTCTGTTGGGTATGCCAAGAATCGACCCTCTCCTGACTGCCATGATCTCCAACAAGGCGGACGCCGTGCGTCTCGCCGATGGGGATATCGCGCACATCGTCAAAGGTGGCGCGCAGCATCCGCTCACCCGCCAGCCCCTTGGCGACGGCCAGCTGCTGCTTCTCCTGCGCGAAATGGCTCCGCCGGATATCGTCCCGACGCTGAATGGATCAGAGCCGGTGGAGTTCGTCTACGCTAATCCGGAGGGACGGTTCGTAACGCGGGTCTCTCGCGAAAACGGGTCTCTCATCGCGACGGTCAGTGCGGCTCCCGCTAACGCTGTCGTCGAGGCTGTCTCGGCCTCGCAGCTGAGCGCGACCGGGAATGGGAGTGCGAGCGGGAACGGCAGCCACAATGGTGTGAGTGGCAATGGTCATCCGGCCTCGCCTCCAGCCCAGGTCCACGTCGCATCCGCTCCACCGGCGACCGCTGGAAGGACGCCAGATCCAGCAATGCGCCAGGAGATCGAGTCGCTTCTCAGGATCCTGGTGAGCGAGCACGGATCTGATCTTCACCTTCGTGTCGGCGAGCCGCCGATTCTCCGCGTTCACGGCGAGCTGAAGCGACTGGACCAGATAGCTCAGCTTTCCCCATCGCGGCTGCACGACATGGTCTGCTCGATCATGCCTGACCGCAACTTCCGTGAGTTCGAGGAAAGCAACGACACCGATTTTGCGCACGAGCTCCCGGGCGTCGCGCGCTTCCGCGCGAATGCATTTCGCGATCACAGGGGAACCGGTGCAGTGTTCCGCGTCATTCCGGCGACGGTTGCGACGGTCGAGGAGATGGGGATCACGCCCGAAGTACAGAATCTCTGCTACCTGACGAAGGGCCTGGTCCTCGTGACAGGGCCGACGGGATCGGGAAAGTCCACGACGCTGTGCGCGCTGATCGATCTGGTGAATCGCTCCCGGAACGATCACGTCATTACGATCGAGGATCCCATCGAGTTCGTGCACCAGAACAAGAAGTGCGTCATCACGCAGCGGCAGGTTGGTGTTCACACGGGATCGTTCAAGACCGCGCTTCGTGCTGCGCTTCGTGAGGATCCGGACATCGTGCTGGTCGGTGAGCTTCGCGATCTCGAGACGATCTCGATCGCACTCGAGACCGCGGAGACCGGCCACCTGGTGTTCGGCACGCTTCATACGACGACCGCGGTTGGAACCATCGACCGTGTGATCGACCAGTTCCCGGCTGACCGTCAGGAGCAGATTCGCGTGATGCTGGCGGACTGTCTCAAGGGCGTAATCTCGCAGACCCTCTGCAAGAAGGTCGGCGGGGGCCGCGTTGCGGCGCGCGAGATTCTCCTGTCGGTGCCGGCGTTGTCGAACCTCATTCGCGAGCGGAAGTCGTTCCAGATTCCGTCGATCATGCAGACATCCCGCAAGCTTGGAATGATCCAGCTCGGAGACGTGCTGATCGACCTGGTGGACCAGGGACTCGTCGAGCCGAAGGAAGCCTTCATGAAATCGACCGACAAGGCGAGCTTCATGACGATGCTCAAGACAAGAGGCCACGACGTCTCGTTTGCACCGACGACATAGCGGGAGTTCGCAGTCAATCCGCAGTAATCGCAATACATGCTGCGGATTGAGGATCAACGGCACTTCGGACTTCGGATTAACTGCGGGGTGCGGATAGACTGAGGATACATCCTCAGTGGCGCGGCACGCTGGATTCGGATTTCGAGATAATGCGGCCGCGCTCTCTGGGGATTATGGCGAGGAGGAGCCGGCGCATTTCCTCCAACCGGTCGAGACGATCGATCACGGATTCATCGCCAAGAACGGGCCTGCTGCCTCGGTACCAATTCATGCTCTCGCGGACGGAGCCGAGCGCATACTCAAAAAAGCGAACCCGGTCCTTCCCGGAACTTCGCGAATAACCCTCCGCAATCTGCGAAGCGACAGAGAGCACTGCGGCGTACAATTGCCCGCCGATTTCCTTCGCGATCGGATGCTGCGTTAGCGCTTCGGCATCGTCCCAGCAATCAGCGGCAAGCTCCTCGGCAATTTGGTAAACGCGCATGCGCCGAAGCGGATCATTTCCTTCGCGTTCCGAAACGTTGTGAGCCATCCAGCAACTTCAGCTGCGACTGACTCGGTCTCGTAATCGCAGTACGGATCGAAGTGTTGTTTCCTCGCTTATCCGCAGTCTGTCCGCATTCCGCAGTAAATCCGAAGTCCGAAGTGGCTTTTGATCCTCAATCCGCAGCGTTTAAGTCCGTATTCCGCAGCAGTTTAGGCTGCAATTGTGGACCCTGTAAGACTAGCTTTCTATGCTATGGAAATCCGCAATATTGCCATCATCGCGCACGTCGATCACGGCAAGACAACTCTCGTTGACAAGATGCTCCGGCAGGCCGGAGCTTTTCGTGAAAATCAGGTCGTAATGGAGCGCGTGATGGACTCGAATCCCCTCGAAAGAGAGAGGGGCATCACGATCCTGGCGAAGAACACGTCCATTCGCTGGCAGGGCACCAAGATCAACATCATCGACACGCCGGGTCACTCCGATTTCGGCGGCGAAGTGGAGCGCACGCTCCGCATGGTGAACGGCGTGCTGCTCGTCGTCGATGCGTTCGATGGCCCGATGCCGCAGACCCGCTTCGTCCTTCGAAAGGCGCTCGCGCTGGGCCGCACGCCGATCGTCGTCATCAACAAGATCGATCGCCCCGGCGCCGATCCGATGCGTGTGCATGATGAAGTGCTCGATCTCTTCATCGAGCTCGAGGCTGACGAGGCGCAGCTCGACGCGCCGGTCGTGTACGCGTCGGCTCGCGAAGGAACGTCCACGATGGACCTAGACACTCCGCCGACGGACCTTGCTCCGCTCTTCAAGGCGATAGTGGATCATGTGCCTCCTCCGCCGACCGATGCGCTCGGTCCGTTCCAGATGCTCATCTCCACCATCGACTATTCGCCTTACCTCGGTCGTCTCGGCATCGGCCGAATCGAGCGCGGAAAGGTCCAGGTGGGCCAGCCGGTTGCGCTGCTTCCGCTCGATCCCAACATGAAGGCGGAGCAGGGACGCGTTACGAAGCTCTTTGGCTACGAAGGCCTCGAGCGTGTCGAGCTCGAGGAAGCGACAGCAGGTGAGATAGTCGCCATCGCCGGGCTCGAGAGTGTCGAGATCGGACTCACGGTCGCCGATGTAGAGAATCCGGAGCGACTCGCCGGCATCTCAGTCGAGGAGCCGACGATCTCCGTCGACTTCCTCGTGAACAACTCACCCTTTGCCGGCAAGGAAGGGAAGTTCGTCACGTCGCGGCAGATTCGTGAGCGGCTTTATCGCGAGCTCGAGCGCAACGTCGCGCTGCGCGTGGAGGATACCGATTCCACGGACACGTGGACGGTGTCGGGCCGCGGCGAGCTGCATCTCACCATTCTCATGGAGACGATGCGCCGCGAAGGCTACGAATTTCAGGTGTCGCGCCCGCGCGTGATCACGCGAATCGGTCCGAAGGGCGAGCGTCTCGAACCGTACGAGGAGCTCGCGATCGACGTTCCGGAGGACTTCCTCGGCGCGGTGATAGAGAAGCTCGGTCCGCGTCGCGGCGAGATGATCGAGATGAAAAATCCCGGGCAGGGAATGGTACGTCTTCTTTACAGGATTCCCGCTCGCGGACTTTTCGGCTACCGGTCGGAGTTCATGACGGACACACGCGGAACGGGAATCATGCACCACCGGTTTCTCGACTATGGAAACTGGGCCGGGCCGTTAGCCGGGCGTACGCGCGGGACTCTTGTTTCCATGGAACCGGGTGTGATTGTTGCATTCGCTCTCGCGAACCTGGCGGAGCGTGCAACTTTGTTCGTGGCTCCGGGTGACAAGGTCTATGAGGGAATGCTGGTCGGCGAGAATTCACGGCCCGGCGACATGGACGTGAATCCCACGAAGGAGAAGAAGCTGACCAACATGCGGAGCAAGTCGAGTGACGAGAACATTCAGCTCGAGCCGCCCCGTGAGTTGACGCTGGAAGGAGCTTTGGAGTATATCGAGGAGGACGAGCTGATCGAAGTCACACCGCAGGCAATCCGTCTGCGAAAACGCTTTCTCAGCGCGAACGATCGCAAGAAGCTGTCACGCGAGGCGAAACGCGAGCGTGCGCTTCTCTAACCCGGAGGAAAGTGATTGTATGTTGGACAAATTCGAGTCGCCGGTTGATGGAATCGCGCAAGAGAGTGGCGACGCGATGATGTGGTTCGCGGTGAGCGAGGGCTACAGGGCAGCAAGTCCGACCGACAGTGACGATCCGGAAGACGAGATCATCGACGACGAAGATCTCGACGACGAGGATGAAGACGACGATCTGTTCGATGACGAGGACGATCTCGACGAAGACGAAGACGATCTCGATGACGACGAAGACGATCTCGATGAGGATGAGGATGAGGACGACCTCGACGATGACGAAGATGATCTCGACGACGAGGACGATGAGGACGACGATGACGACCTCGACGACGACCTCGATGACGACCTGATAGATCTCGACGACGAGTTCGACACCGAGGACGAGGACCGGCACAAGGGT
>DASWQD010000477.1:0-3308 GCA_036398255.1 Gemmatimonadaceae bacterium
GACGCGGGCGCGCCAATCGTTCCTGTCCTCATTCACGGTGCGCGTGAAGTAATCAGGAGAGGATCGATGATGGTCCATCCCGGGAGGATCGATGTACATTTGCTCGAGCCCGTGAGCGTGGAGGGATTCAGCTATGACGACAGGGACATGCTTGCCGAGAAGGTGAGAGCCCGGATCGCTGAAGCACTCTTCGTTCATTATGGAATTGAAAGCCCGCCACAGAAGACCACCCTGCCTGCGACAGCATAAAGAATGTCCACCATACTCGACATCCGCGCTCGCGAGATCATCGACTCGCGCGGCAATCCCACCGTCGAAGCCGACGTCACGCTGGCAAGCGGAGCGTTTGGCCGTGCCGCCGTTCCGAGCGGCGCATCGACCGGAGAGCACGAGGCGCTCGAGCTGAGAGACGGCGATGCAGACCGGTACTCGGGGAAGGGCGTACAGATGGCGGTGCAAAGCATCGAAGAGCGAATCGCGCCCGCGCTCGACGGACTCCTCGCTGCCGATCAGATCACGATCGACCGCACCCTGATCGAGCTCGACGGGACACCCAACAAGGGCAAGCTGGGCGCGAACGCGATCCTCGCGGTGTCGATGGCCACGGCGCGCGCCGCGGCCGATGACGCCGGAATGCCGCTCTACCGTTACCTCGGCGGACCGATGGCGCGTGTGCTCCCTGTTCCGATGATGAACATTCTCAACGGCGGTGCGCACGCGACCAATACGGTGGACTTCCAGGAATACATGGTCGTGCCCGTAGGGGCGGAGACATTTGCGGACGCGGTGCGCATGGGAGCGGAGGTGTTTCACGCTCTCAAGAAAGTTCTCGTGAAGCGGAAGCTGTCCACAGGCGTCGGCGACGAGGGCGGCTTCGCACCCGATCTCGCGTCCGACGAAGACGCACTCAAGGTCGTCGTCGAAGCGATCGAGAGCGCGGGCTACGCACCGGGAACACAGATGGCG
This sequence comes from Gemmatimonadaceae bacterium, assembly GCA_036398255.1. GTDB lineage: Bacteria > Gemmatimonadota > Gemmatimonadetes > Gemmatimonadales > Gemmatimonadaceae > UBA4720. The sequence goes on from DASWQD010000477.1 coordinate 967, forward strand.
ATCGCTCTCGACTGCGCTGCGTCGGAGCTTTTCAGGAACGGCAGCTACACGTTCAAGAAAAGTGGCGCGGGAACGCGCTCCGCGGATGGAATGATCGAGCTGTATTCGAGCTGGCTCGAGGAATATCCGATCGTTTCCATCGAAGATGGTCTCGCCGAAGACGACTGGGATGGCTGGGCGAAGCTCACTTCCGCGCTTGGCGACCGGCTTCAGCTGGTCGGCGACGATCTCTTCGTCACGAATACGGAGCGGCTCTCGAGAGGAATCTCGGGAGACGTTGCGAACGCGATTCTCATCAAGCTGAATCAGATCGGCACGCTGACCGAGACGCTCGAAGCGATCGAGATGGCCAGGGCAAACGGATATCAGTCGATCATCTCGCATCGCTCCGGCGAGACCGAGGATACCTTCATCGCCGATCTCGCGGTTGCGACGGGAGCAGGACAGATCAAGACCGGATCCGCGAGCCGCACGGATCGCGTTGCAAAATACAATCAGCTTCTCAGGATCGAGGAGCAGCTCGGCGACAACGCCGAATATCCCGGCGGGACGATCTATGGACTCTGAGAGATGGCGGGGAAAGTAGTCTTCTGGCTTCTCGTGATCGGAGCGATCGCGTTCGCGCTCCAGGGCGGCGAGTACTCTTCGATCGACCTGTGGAAGCAGCGCGAGATCAAGCAGAGGCTGCAGGCGGAGACGGATTCCCTTGCGCGCGAAGTCGACTCGCTGCGCCGCGAGGCGCATGCGGTGCTGAACGATCGGGCCACGCAGGAGCGAATCGCGCGTGAACAGTACGGAATGGTGCGCGGTGACAAGGAAATACTGTACAGGATTGGAACGTCCCGCGACACTGCATCGCGCCGCTAGTCACTGCGTGACGATCGGCCCCATCTTCACGACTTCGAAGTCGCGACCCCGCAGCTGCTTCATCGTCGAGAGCTCTTCGTCGTTCCATCGCATGTCGTGAGCGCCGGTCAGGTAGAAGCTCGAACCGTTGTCTGCGAGGAACATTCCGTAGGTCTTGAGCGCGCGGAGAATCACCTGGACATTCGGCGGATAACCTGAAATGTTCACGCTCGCCTTCAACCTGACGCGCATTCCCATTGGCGGCTGAGATGCGTCGGTACGCGAGCTGGCGAAGTGTCGAGCCGGTGCGACGTATGCGCGGCGAGTGGTGGGGCACGTGAAACGGAGCGCATGGCGAATCTCCTTCAGCTCGACTACTTCGTCGTATCGCACGAGTCCCGGAAGAATTGGCAGACCCGCGGCATCAGCGGATGTCCATCCGGCGGGCCGAAGATTGTTGCTCGAGAGGTCGAACACCGCACCGGATCCCGCGGTCCACCTTGCTCCACCATCTACCGGTCGCGCGTCGAACAGCTCGTACAGCTTCCAGTTGTCGGCATCTACAACGAGAACGTGGCGGTCGCCGTTTGCATCCGCTCCGCCCTCGATCGGTGCGTTTGCAGGAATCGGATAAGGTCCCGGATCACTCTCGTCAGCGTAGTAGAACGAAACTGGAACCTTCTGCTGCGAGCCTCGAACGACAACGTATGGAATGCCGATTGGCGCACCGAGCCACGTCGTTCCAAAATCCGGATGAAGTTGTGCTGATGCGCCGCAGGTGTTGACGAGTACGTCACTAGCCGGGTCCACGGGCTCGGACGAGATATCCTTGTTCCAGAGATTGTCGGCAGGGAACATTCTCCGGCCGGTAATTCCTTCCGTAGAAGGATCGGGATCCGGTTCTCTCGCGTCGGTCGATGACTGACATGCAGAGAGTGAGAGAATCGTGAATACAACGGCGAGCTGCAGTAGTCGGTGCGCTGTCATGTGCTGATCAAATGACGAGCAAATTCATGACGGGTTTCGACCTTTGAGGTAGCACAATCAACAACGACTGCTGCGATCTCCTCCGACGACTTGACTTGACCCTCTTCCGGTCTAGATTGCGAGTTCTACCGCGGGGTGGAGCAGCCTGGTAGCTCGTCGGGCTCATAACCCGAAGGTCGCGGGTTCAAATCCCGCCCCCGCCATATGCGCATATTCCACGGCCGGCCCCTGAGGGCCGGCCGTTTTTTGCATTATTACCGACCCACTCACGGAGCACGCATTGAGACCGGTCATCGCTGCGATCGTCTTGCTCGCCGCGGAAGCAGCGCCCGCGGCCGCACCACCAGCCACCTTTCGGCTCGATTTCTATCACACCGGCGGCAAGGGCGCTGAAATCTTCAGCGTAGACAAAGTCGTCGTCGAACCGCTGCCATGGCCGGGCGCGAAGGGAAAGGAAGTCGATCCGACGGGGTACGGCAGCTACCGATTCGAAGTTCTGGATGGATCAG
>DASWQD010000478.1:0-2625 GCA_036398255.1 Gemmatimonadaceae bacterium
TTCGCGATCATCTTGATCTTCCATGACGCGCCGACTTCGATGCGCGTGGGGAGCGGATCCGCCTGCTCGCGGTCGTTGACCTGCAGCTTCGTTCCGATGTTCCGCACCGATGCGCCGAGTCGCACCGAGCTGTCGCCCGGGACGTCGTACTGTGCGCCGAAGTCGACCGCGCTCGACGTCGCCTTGAACGTCGGCACGTTTGCGCACTGGCCCGAGCAGTCGACCCTGTACTGGAGACGCTTGTAGCTCATGCCGAGACTGATGTACCGCCCCAGTGCCGCCCCGAATGTTCCGGCCAGGAGAACGTTGCGGGGCAGCACCAGACCGATTGGCGTGCCGCCGGGATCGGTGATCTGCTGATTCCCGAAGTCGAGAAGGTTTACGGAAAGGGCAAACGCGCCGAGGTGTTTCACCGGGGCAACGAGCGTGATGACGTCGCCCCGGGCGGCAATAGTTTCGGAATGATGGATCGCGACTTCCTTCTTCTCGAGACGCGCGATACCGGATGGGTTCGACCATACGGCTTCGCTTCCGAGCCGCTCGGCGACTGCCGCCTGGGCCATTCCCACGGTTTGTGCGCCCACCGGCAGCAGGAGAAAAAGCGCTCCGTCGGTGCTGCTCTGGGCGGATGCGCCGGATGACGAGGCGAGCAATGCCGCGACCGCGACGGGGATCGCGGAGATGGAGAAACGCACGCTAGAGCGGCGTGGCCTCATCGATGAGCATGATGGGGATGTCATCGCGCACCGGATACCGAAGCTTGCACGCATGACAAACGAGGCTCGATTCCGCTTCGCGGTATTCGAGGTCGCCCTTGCATTTGGGGCAGACGAGGATTTCGAGAAGCTGTGCGTCGAGGCTCATGATCTGTCATCCTGTGCGATGTGATACCCGAACCGCTCTAGTGCCGACGTGCTGCGTCTCCAGTTCGGAAGCACCTTCACCCACATGTCGAGGTACACGCTCTGGCCTACGAACGTTTCAATCTTCTTTCTCGCGGCCTGCCCGACTTCCCTGATTCGGCTGCCCTTGGCGCCGATGATGATGCGCTTCTGGCTGTCGCGCTCGACATACACCACTGCTCGAATGTACAACGGCGAGCGACCTTCGCGGAACTCCTCGATTCCCACCGCGACGCTGTAGGGAATCTCGTCGTGCAGCTGCTCGAGGACCGTTTCCCGGATCAGCTCGGCGGTGAAGAATCGGACTGACTGTGTGCTGACGTCGTCTTCCGGATAGAGGAACGGACTCTCTGGAAGCGCATCGGAGATCGACGCGAGAAGTTCGTTCACACCCTCGCCCGTAAGTGCAGACACCTGAACGGATTCCGGTCGCTCGGCCCGCAATGCGTCGCGCCTCTCCGCGGGAATGAGATCCGTCTTGTTGAGGACCTCTATGATGCGAGCGCGAGGTGGTGATTCGAGGCCTGCCGCCTCCTGAAGGGATGGGGGTGCGCCATCTGAAGCGTCGGCCAGGTAGACGATGACATCGGCGTCGTTCAGGGCGCGGAGGGCAGTGGATCGCATCGACTCCTGGAGCGCGTATTTCGGCTCGAGGAGCCCGGGCGTATCGAAGACGATCATCTGCATGTCGGCGGTGGTGTGGATTCCGACGACGCGATCGCGGGTGGACTGAGGCTTCTGGCTGGTGATCGCGAGCTTCTGTCCGACGATCCTGTTGAGGAGCGTCGATTTCCCGGCGTTCGGTTTACCGGCGACTGTCACGATACCCGCTTTTGTCATCCCTCAATCTACCTCTGAGCCGACCCGTACGATTTCCGTGTATCTGGTTGCAACGGCAACAGACAATGAAGGAGGCGCATGAAAAAGCTCATACGGTATTCGGGGCTGATCGCTGCCGGATTGGGCGGACTGCTCGGCGCATGTTCGGAAGGCACGGCTCCAGTTAGCGAGCCGCCAGCAACCCAGGTTCGGACGCCCAGCCAGCTTGTTGCGCAGGGGAACACCAACGTCACGGCGGTAGTCGGGTCGACAATTGAGCCCGGTCCGGCGGTACAAGTTCTCGACGAAAAAAACCAGCCGGTGGCGGGCGTCTCGGTGACATTTGGTTCATATAGAAGCAAGGTTGTGGTCAGCGGACCCGACGGCATCGCGCGATATGGACCGTGGCAGCTGGATACGGTGGCCCGGGAGTACTTCATCGACGCACGAGTGCGCGTTACAGCGCAACAAGAGCTGTATGCAGTCTTTTACGCACGCGCGACGCCAGGCCCCCTTGCTCGCTTCATCGCCGTGAGTGGCAACAATCAGGTTGGCCGCCCCGGTAAAGCTCTGCCGAATCAGCTGCACGCGAAAGCCACCGACATCTACAACAACCCGATCAGCGGACTCGTGGTCTCGTTTTCTGTCATGTCCGGCGGCGGGAGCATCGACCTCACGAGCGGCACAACGGACTACAACGGTGTCGCCACAGCCGGACGGTGGAGCCTCGGCACGACGAGTCCACAGCGAGTCACTGCAAAAGCAGGCGATCTCGAAGCGGTTTTTCAGGCTACGTTCTGCGAAACCACCCAACCCTGTGAGCTCGTTCCCGAGAACCTCGCGTACGTCCGTGACGGCGCTGTCTGGATCAACCGCGCCGACGGGCCCCTCCTCGTCGCGAATA
>DASWQD010000479.1:0-2608 GCA_036398255.1 Gemmatimonadaceae bacterium
ACTGGTTGTCATTCCGCTGTCCGCGATCGAGCTGCGTCAGAAATCATCCAACATTCGCATCTCGTCGGGCAACACAGATCTCGACCAAATGTGCGGTGGTGGGTTCTTCCGCGATTCCGTGATTCTGCTCTCCGGCGCGACCGGCCCGGGCAAACCGCTCATGGTGACGCAATTCCTTCACGGTGGCGCCGCAGCGGGCGAGCGGTGTCTGTTGCTTGCCTTCGAGGAGAGCCGTGAACAGCTGTTCCGCAACGCGAGCGGCTGGGGTATCGACTTCGAGCAAATGGAGCGCGACGGACGGCTGCGCGTGATGTGCGATTACCCGGAAGTCGTCGGGCTGGAGGACTGGCTGGTTACGATCCAGCGGATGGTCGAAGAATTCAAGCCGGCGCGCGTCGCACTCGACAGTCTTTCGGCGCTCGAGCGCGTGGGCACACCCAAGGCATTCCGGGAATTCGTCATCGGCGTGACATCGTTCCTCAAACAGCAGGAGGTCACCGGCCTGTTTACGGCGACGACCTCCAGCCTGCTGGGCGGTACGTCGATTACCGACACGCATATTTCGACGCTCACCGATTCCATCATCCTGCTGCGCTACGTCGAAATGTTCGGCGAGATGAAGCGCGGCATCACCGTGTTGAAGATGCGCGGCTCGATCCACGACAAGCAGATCCGCGAGTTCACGATCGACCAGCGGGGCATGCACCTGGCTCGCCCATTCCGGCACGTCACCGGCATCCTGGCCGGTCACCCCGTGCACATCGCGCCCTCCGATGTCGAACGGGTATGGTCTCTCTTCGAGGAAGAAAACTCCGCGCGGCAGGATACAATTCAGCAGGAGCGCTGACCCTGGACTTTGGTCCAGTTTTGGAACGCCGTTTGCACTTTATGGCACCCGCAACCCAGGGATGAGGGGAATGGCTTACAACCGGATTTACATGGAGCCGGGCAGGTGCAAGCGCGAGGGAAGCGAGTTACGATCGAGCCCGAGGAAATCGACGAGCTCGAGTACACGAAACGACAGTTAGAAGAATCCGAAGCGCGATTCCGCGATATCATCGAGCGGAACGCTGACGCCATAGTCGTAGTCGATCGAGCCGGTGTCGTACGCTTTGCGAATGAAGCGGCGAGCCGGCTCTTCGGTCAACCCGCGGAGAAGCTGCTGGGCAGCTCATTCGGTTTTCCGGTCGTCGCCGGCGAAACCACCGAGCTGGACCTGCCCGGGAACGGCCACACACGCGTGGTCGAGATGCGCGTGGTCGAATCGCAATGGCGTGGCGAGGTGGCGTGCATCGCAAGTCTGCGCGATGTCACCGCGCGCAAACGCGCCGAGGAGGACCAGCGCGAGCTCATCCGCGAGCAAGTCGCGCGCAGCGCCGCCGAGCAGGAGGCGCGCCGCTTCCGCTTTCTGGCCGAATCCAGTGCCGTCCTCAGCTCATCGCTTAACGACCAGGCGATCGTCGCGCAGCTCGCCCGCCTGTGCGTCGCCGAGATCTCCGATTACGCCGTCGTCTATTGTTACGACAAGGACAACATCCTCCAGCGGACGGCGTACGCCGTGCACGGTCCCGAGGACGCGCAACCCCGGCGTGAGACGGAGGAAGCCCTGCGCGTCGCCGATGACGTCGTATTCGGCCGAACGGACGAAGTGGATGAGCTGTCCGTCGTGGCCGTCCCACTCATGGCGCGCGGAAAGCGCGTGGGTGTGCTGATCCTGCTCTCGCCCGAGCCAGCGGCCATTAGTGAAGCCGACGTCGCCCTCGCGGAAAACCTCGCCGCCCGCGCCGGCCTCGCCATCGACAACGCGCGCCTCTACTCCCACGCGCGCGAGGCCAATCAAACCAAAACCGAGCTGCTCGCCGTCATCTCGCATGACCTTCGGACGCCCCTCAACTCTATTATCGGCTATGGCCAGCTGCTCGAGCTCGGCATCCCGGATCCGCTGCCGGATGGCTCGCGTGATCGCGTGCACCGGATGCTTCAGTCCAGCAACCACCTGCTGTATCTGATCGACGAGCTGCTCGCCTTCGCGCGGCTCGAGGGTAACCACGAAGACGTACACAACGGGGAATGCGACGCTGCGGATGTGATCCGCGAGGTTGCCGAGCTGATGGAGCCGCTGGCCGCAGAAAAGGGGCTCACGCTTCGCGTTGCCGCGGCGCCCGCCGGTCTGACGTTCACGACCGATGCCGACAAGGTGCGCCAGGTGCTCGTCAATCTCGTCGGCAACGCCGTCAAATACACGGTCGAAGGCCACGTCGAGCTGAGCGTCGAGCGTATCGAGGGGCTGATGATCTTTCGCGTGGCCGACACGGGCGTCGGTATCTCGGAAGAGAACCTGCCGCGCATCTTCGATCCATTCTGGCAGGCCGACCGGTCGCAGCGCGCCAATGGCGGTGGAACCGGCCTCGGCCTGAGCGTCGTGCAAAACGTGGTGCGCCTGCTGGGCGGGCGAATCACCGTAACGAGCAAGGTCGGGAAGGGCACCGTGTTCACGCTGATGCTGCCGACCTGACTACCACCAGTCCGGCAGACTTCGGCTGCGGATTCACGCGTTTTCCGCGGCCAAATTCCTCCTGTTGTCTGACGCTGATTAGCCGAGAAATTT
>DASWQD010000480.1:0-1732 GCA_036398255.1 Gemmatimonadaceae bacterium
AACTCGCCCATGTGACTGACGTCGAACAGCCCGGCCTGCTTCCGCACCGCGAGATGCTCGGCAGTTATGCCAGATGGGTACTGCACCGGCATGAGGTAGCCCGCAAAAGGAACGAGCTTGGCGCCGAGCGCGGCGTGGGTATCGGTAAGCGGGGTGCGCTTAAGTGCTTCGGTGGTCTCGGCTTGCGCCATTTGGGGGCAGCTCCTGCGATTGACTTGACTGCTGGGACATCGAGCCAGTCAATATGGCAGGAGCGGCCAACGCGGTCTAGCGGTCCGCCAACTCTCCGCCGCCGATGGTGCGGGTCTCTCCAATGTTCGGCGCCGTGCCGGTGACGATCCCCTTCAGCACTTCCCAGAGGATGAGCGGCCGCGGCTTGTCGTTCTTCATGTAGACGACCGAGTCCGCTTCGACAAAGATCAGCGTGAGTCGCGGATCATCCGGCCCCCCGTTGCGTGCTCCGCCTTCGTCCCCAAACCACGCTTTCCAATCGGGTTTGTACAGATCGCGGATTCGCTTGCGGTCGCGAACGATTCGCGCGACACCGCTCACGGACACCCATTCGCGCGACTTGAAGTTGTAGTACGAGCAGTTGACGTGCGGATCCATCACGAGATCGTCGAGCTTGTCGGTGTCGGCATCCGTCACGAACCAGAGGTCGGTATCGCGAATGCGCTCCTGAGTCGCCATCGGTCGCGAAACCAGGTGACCGTCATGCCGCCTCGTGGTGAACATCGCGGTCTCGATTCCCTCGATGAGCTTGTCGAGCTCCTCGAGCTTTTTCTGTGTAGTAGGCATGCCTCGAAGGTTTGCAGGAGGCGTGCCCGGGGGCCAACTGCTACAGGGAAACCCTTCCTATAGTATTGGCCATGATCGCCTTCTGAACGTGAAGGCGGTTTTCCGCTTCGTCCCACACGACACTCTGGGGCCCATCGATCACTGCTGCACTCACTTCCTCACCGCGGTGGGCAGGCAGGCAATGCAGGAAAATCGCATCCTGCTGAGCGCGGGACATCAGCGCCTCATCGACGATGTAACCCTTGAACGCCTTCTCGCGAACCGCCTGCTCCTGCTCCTGGCCCATCGACGCCCACACATCGGTATTCACGACGTCGGCGCCCTCGACTGCTTCCGCGGGATCGCGCACCACGCGGACCCTGGCCACGGCCTGCGCGCGCTCGAGGATTGCCCCATCGGGCTCGTACCCCTCGGGACACGCAAGAGTGAGATCGAATCCCAGACGATACGCAGCGTTGATCCACGAGTTCGCCATGTTGTTGCCGTCGCCGACCCAGGCAACCTTTCTCCCGTCAATGGTCCCGAGATACTGCCTGATGGTGAGGATGTCGGCGAGGATCTGGCACGGGTGCAGCAAATCCGTGAGACCGTTGATCACGGGCACGTCGGCGTATTGCGCAAGCTCTTCGACTTCAGCGTGCGCGAACGTGCGGATCATGATGCCGTCGACGTAGCGCGACAGCACGCGCGCGGTGTCGGCAACCGGCTCGCCGCGGCCGAGCTGAACGTCGCGTGGGGAAAGAAACAATGCATGCCCGCCAAGCTGCCACGCTCCAACCTCGAACGAAACCCGCGTGCGCGTCGAAGCTTTCATGAAAATCATCGCCAGCGATTTTCCGGCGAGCGGCTTGTCGGTGTACTCGCCGCTCCGCATCCGCTCGGCGAGATCGAACAGGGCCAGCAGCTCCTCGCGGGAATAGTCTGGTATCGCGAG
>DASWQD010000481.1:0-6846 GCA_036398255.1 Gemmatimonadaceae bacterium
ACCCGTGATAGCTGAAGCAGTCGAGCGCCACTCCCTTCGCAACGTTGCCCGCGAGGTGACGGTTCTCGCGCTGATCGAGAAACGCACCGGTCTTCTGTCCGGTATAGGGAGCGGCGATATAGCGAATGCCGTACTCGCCTACCTCGATCTCGTGCGGCACTTCCCCGTGAAGAGCAACGGTCTCGCGCGGCAGTCCTTCCTTGCCTCGAAGGGCCGAGTCGTTTCGCGCGAGAATGCCATCGACTCGCGTGACGTGAGCTACCGCGTCGACTATCTCCTTACGGAATGACTCCAGTCCCGCGCTCATGAGCTGAACGACTGCCCATCGGTCGTACCGATCGACGACGAGTGACGGACACCCATCGGCCTCGCCGTGCACGACACGATAGGCGTTCGTCACGGTTTCCAAGCCGACGCGGCGGCTCATCGCCTGCTCGATCTTCCTCTGCCACCAGCTGCCGTCGATCTCGATGTCAGTGTTTGCTTCGATCAAGCGAAGCGAAATCTCCGACTTGGGACTCCAAAGTGCCCAGCCGAGCGGACGATTTCTGCTGTCCCGGACGAGGACTACGCCGGCGTCAACCTCCGGCCGCTCCGCGACATCGCTCCGATATATCCACGGATGCCCGGACTCCCAGCGGCGAAGACCTTTGGTCGTTATCCGGGCGGTATTGCGCATCCGATCAATCTAACGAGCGATGAATGTACGCTTCTTGCCTTATGCGATCCCGTGCTGACATACCTCTCGTTCCTCGCTGGCGGGGTCGCAGGCGCTTTCTACTACAGGGAGCGCCGCGAGCGCGTGGCGCTCGAACGTCTTGGGGCGGCAAGTCTCGAAACACTTCTCAATGCAATCGACGCCAACAATCCGGAAACCGGAGCTCACGTGAGGCGCGTTGCCGAGTATGCGCTCGCTCTTGCCGGGGCGGCTGACTTCAACGAAAGATGCAGGCGAAAGGTGGAGCGGGTCGCGCTGTTTCACGATGTCGGAAAGCTCGATGGCGCGGTCTCCGACATAGTGACCGAGTCGAAGCTCCTGACAGCTGAGGAGCTTCGCGCAATCAGGCGGCACCCCACCAAAGGCGCGGAGGTGCTGCGCCCGCTCGGCGCCTTCTATCCGGAGCTTCCTATAGGAGTTCTATCCCACCACGAGCGCTGGGACGGCAATGGATATCCCCGGCATCTTCGCGGTGACTCGATTCCAGTCGAAGCCAGAATCGTATCGATTGCCGATACTTTCGACGCGGTTACGCAGACACGCTCCTACAGCCACGCGAGAACTCTCGAGACAGCGACGCGAATCATCGCTGACGGACGAGGCAGTCAATTCGATCCCGACCTCGTGGATCTTTTCCTCAGCCCGCCGGTGCTTGCTGAGGTAGCCAGACTGCTGCGCCGCGCGCATGCGCCTCGAAAAGCGAGCAGCAAACGGCGGCGCAATTCAGCGTCCGCCTCCGTTCCCGACATCACCTTTCGATGGCGGACGCCAACTCCCTTGCTGCGGCAGCAGGGTCGTCGGCTCCCATAACGGATGCGATTGCCGCCACGCCGGCGGCTCCCGCTTCGATCGCAGCTCCCGCATTCGCCGCCGTGATCCCTCCGATAGCAACAGCGGGAAGTCCAGCCGCGACAGCAAGTCGCTTGAACTCCGCAACGCCAATTGCCGGGCCAGCGTTACTCTTCGAGCCGGTACCGAATACGGGACCAATCCCGACGTAGTCTGCGCCGCGCGAGCCGCGCACCTCTTCATCGTTCCCCACCGACGAGCCGATGATGAAACCGGCAGGCGCGAATTTCCTGACTGCTCCGGGGGCGAGATCATCTGCCCCGAGATGGACTCCTGCCGCGCCGGCCGCGATTGCGACATCGGCGCGGTCGTTGACGATCACGGGCACTCCAACCGATCGAACGAGCTCGCGCGCGAGAGTGACAAGATCGCGCGCTGAAACATCCTTGAGCCGCAGCTGAATGCATGTCGCACCGCCGTGTACCGCCGCCGAAGCGCGCGCGATCAGGCCTGACTGTCCGTCTCGCACATTGTCGGTTATCGCAATGAAGCGGATGACCGACGAATCCATTACTTCCGGACCTGGCTCACCGCCCGGTTGTGCTCCTCGAGTGTGTTCCTGAACTCGTGATGACCGTCAGGCGCCGCCACGAAGTACCGATACTTCACGTTCGCCGGAAACAGCGCAGCAGTCAGACTCGGCCCGCCGGGCGAAGCGATCGGTCCCGGTGGGAGTCCCGCATACTTGTAAGTGTTGTAGGGCGAATCGATTTCCAGATCCTTGAGCAGTAAACGGGGTGAATGCTTGCCGTGCGCGTACTGCACCGTCGGATCAGCCTGCAGCAGCATGTTCTCGCGAAGGCGATTGAGATACACAGCCGCAATCACCGGGCGTTCCGAGGCGATCTTTGCTTCGCGCTCGACAATCGACGCAAGCGTCACGATCTCATGACGCGACTTTCCCGTCTGACTGAGACGGGTCGTCCATTCCGGCTTCCATTCCCGCTCGAACCGCTTCACCATCTCGAGCACAGCGTCTCGCGGGCGTGTGCCGTCGGGGAACGCGTAGGTGTCGGGGAAGAGATAGCCTTCGAGAGTTGGCGTCGGAACCTCGAGTCGCCTGAGCATTGCCGTGTCACGCACGGCCGCGTTCACCGAGTCCACCGGTACGCTCAGCGCCTGAGCGAGCAGCGGCGCAATTCGCGAGATGGTGAAGCCTTCGGGAATCGTGATCGTGTTCACGAGGCCGTGACCGCCATGCAGCGCTGCGAGGATCTCCGACCAGGGAGTTCCACGCTTGATGAGGTAAGTGCCCGGCTTGATGTTGCGATCGGTCTGCTTGGCGCGCGCGTACAGCTTGAAGAAAAACGGCGAGCCGACGAGCCCGGCGCCGTGCAGCGAATCCGTCGCCACCGAAAAACTGGCTCCTTTCGGGACGATCACTCGAATTGGTGAACCTGCTGGCGCGGTGCACGAGATACAGAGGAGGCAGAGAGCGCCGAGCGCGGTGAATCTCTTCATGAATTCACGTTCAGAAGAGACTGAAGAAGAGCAGCGGCGGCCATCGCATCAACGTCGCCTTTTCTTCCGCGCGTCGAGCCGCCCATCTCCCCGATTGCCCGTAACGATGCGGATGTAGTGTATCGCTCGTCGTGATATCTCACCGGCAATCCCGTCCTCTTCTCGAGCTCGGCGCCGACTCGGCGCACTTCTCGTGTCCAGTCGGTCTCATTACCGTTGCCGTCGAGCGGTAAACCAAGCACGAAACCTCTTGCCTCGAGGGATTCCGCGCGACGCACGAGCTCAGCGATCGGGGCGCGCTTGCCCGCACGTCGCGCGATGAAGCCCGCGGGTGATGCGATCATGCCCAGCTCGTCAGAGATCGCGAGTCCCACTCGCTTCTCGCCATAGTCCACGGCCATGAACCGGGCGAGCGCAGAGTTCACGCGCCGCCCTGCGCCATCTGCTGGAAGAACTCGGCGTTGTTCTTCGACTTGCGCATCTGCCGGAGAAGAAATTCCACGGCTTCGGCCTCGGGCATGTCGGAGAGAAACTGGCGCAGCAGCGTGACCCGGTTGATCTCCGCCTGCGACAGCAGGAGCTCCTCCTTTCGCGTTCCCGACTTGAGGATGTCGACTGCCGGGAAAACGCGGCGGTCGGCAATCTTGCGGTCGAGCACGAGCTCCATGTTGCCGGTGCCCTTGAACTCCTCGAAGATGACGTCGTCCATTCGCGATCCGGTCTCGGTGAGCGCCGTCGCGATGATCGTCATCGAGCCGCCGCCGTCGATTTTGCGCGCGCTGCCGAAGAATCGCTTCGGCTTGTGAAGGCCGGCTGCATCGACGCCGCCTGAAAGAATCTTTCCTGATTGCGGCGCAATCGCGTTGTGAGCGCGAGCGAATCGCGTCAGTGAATCGAGCAAAATCACGACATCCTTGCCCGCTTCGACGAGCCGCTTCGCCTTCTCGAGCACCATGTCCGCGACGAGCACGTGACGAGCTGCGCCTTCGTCGAAGGTCGAGCTGATGACTTCAGCACGCGTCGCGCTCTTGATCATCTCCGTCACTTCTTCGGGACGCTCGTCGATCAGCAGGATGATCGTCGTTACCTCGGGATGATTCTCCGCGATCGAGTTTGCGATTTTCTCGAGGAGAATCGTCTTGCCGGCACGAGGAGGTGAGACGATCAATCCGCGCTGTCCCTTTCCAATCGGCGCAAAGATGTCCACGACTCTCATCGAGAGATCGCCGTCCCTGGACTCGAGGCGAAGGCGCGTATCGGGATAGCGCGGACGCAGGTTGTCGAAGGGAATGCGCGCTTTGATCGCTTCCGGGTCCTGGCCGTTGACGCTCTCGACCTTGAGGAGCGCGAGGTAGCGCTCCCACGCCTTCGGGGGACGCACCTGTCCGCGACCGAGGTCGCCGGTGAGAAGCCCGAAGCGCTTTATCTGCGACGGCGAGACGTAGATGTCGTCGGGTCCGGCGAGATAGCTGTAGTCCTGGCTGCGCAGAAATCCGTAGCCTTCGGGAAGAATCTCCAGCACGCCTTCACCGTGAAGCGCGACATTCGAATCGAGAAGATTCTGCTCGATTCGAAAGATGAGCTCAGGCTTCGCCGCGACATCGACGTCGGGAATGTTGAGTCCCTCGGCCATGTCCTGGAGCTCGGAAACTGATTTGCGCTTTAACTCTGCAATGTCCACGGTGACGTGCTTGCGGCTGGATTTGCTGGCGGGACTCGACTAAGGTCGAGCGCTGGAAAAAAGAGGATGTGCGAGGAGGGGAATCGGCGTGGATCAGCCGATAGAGGCGAACCTAACGGCGCATGGAAAAGCGGTCAAGCATCAGGGCCTTATATACTGAAGCGGGCGCTTCCTGATGTCAGCCATGAGAGCGCCGAGCTCGACACGCATCCGTGCCATTTCCATGCGGAGCGTCGAGTCCGAGCGCATCCGGCCAATCCCCTTTCCTGCTGACCAGTCTGCGCGCACCGAGTCGAGCTGCGCGCGCAGGTGCGCAACCTCGTCCACGAGGGTGGAATCACGGCGGAATCTGCCGATGTTTCCCTCGGGTGAGTTCATCAGCGCGGCGATGGAGTCCTTCGATGCGCGAATTCTCGTGATTCGCGCGCCGAGCTCGCCGTGTAACATCAGTGCCAGGCTGCCATCACCCTGGACGGCGCGTGTGGTAAGCCGCGCAATTTCATCCGTTTGGCGGGTCACCTTGGGCCATCCCGTGCCAACGAGCCGGCCTGCTGTTCCGGCCTGCGACTGAAGGAGCCTCAAGACTTTTCCGCCGCTGTCGGTAAGAGAGCCGAGCCGTTTCCCAAGCTCGGTTACGCGTTCGCCGACAGGCTTCATCTTGCCGGTGGAGATCTCCAGCAGCGTATCGCCTTCGGCGACCGCGGGCGCGCGCGAAGTTCCCGATGATATCCAGACCACCGGACTGCCGATGAGATTTCCGCCCGGCCTGATGTCGGCCCATGAATCCCGTCTTACGAAGTTCAGGTGCTTCCTCAGGATCTCGAGATGGATCGCGAGCCGGTACAGGGTGTCGGTGCTGACGGGCCGGAAGTGAATGTCGCGGACGAGGCCGATCTTTTCTCCGGAGAGCCAGACCTCGGTTCCGTTGAGGACACCCGGGGCTTCATCGGCGAGCACGTAGATGTTGTCGGTGTCGCCGTGCAGCGCGCCCACTTTGGCGAAGAGCAGAATCGACAGCGCGCCGCCGACGACGACGATGAAGGCTACGATGCCGGTCTTGAGATCCCGCCAGTTCAGGTCACGAGCCATGGGCAGAAAAGTTAGCTCTAAAACCGTCGCGGGACCTGAGGGAACAAATGCGCGCGGCGGGATTCGAACCCACGACCTTCGGCTCCGGAGGCCGACGCTCTATCCAACTGAGCTACGCGCGCTTCAAGAACGGATACTAACCGCAGATGCCACCATCGGAAAGACACGTCCCGCGCCCGACCGCGGGGTTCAGCGCGTTCCCCGCCCGGTTTAACTTCCGCTCATGCTATTCTCCAAACGCAAAGTCACCGTCATCCCCGGCGACGGAATCGGCCCCGAAGTGGTAGCCGCTGCCCTCAAGGTCGTCGAGGCGAGCGGGGTGGACATAGAGCCGGAAATCTGCCTGGCGGGCGCGGAAGCTTTCTCGAAAGGAATCGAGTCCGGTGTTCCCGATGAGACGAGGGAGTCAATAGAGCGCACCAAAGTCGCGCTCAAGGGGCCCCTCGAGACTCCGATCGGATACGGCAACAAGAGCGCGAACGTAACGCTCAGAACGCTGTTCGAGACGTTCGGCAATCTCCGGCCGGTTCGCGAGCTGCCCGGCGTCACGACGCCGTTCACTGGCCGCAAGCTGGACATCGTCATCGTCCGCGAAAATGTCGAAGACCTGTATACCGGCATCGAGTACATGCAGACGCCGGGTGTTGCGCAGGCGTTGAAGGTCATCTCGAGAACCGGCTGCGAGAAGATCGTCGAGCTCGCCTTCGAGTTCGCTGTCGCGGCGGGGCGCAGGCGCGTTCACTGCGCGACGAAAGCCAACATAATGAAGCTCACCGAAGGAATGCTCCAGCATACCTTCGAGGAGATTGCGCCGCGCTACCCGCAGATCGAGGCAAAGCACATTCTCATCGACAACTGCGCGCACCAGCTCGCGATGCGACCCGAGCAGTTCGACGTCATTGTGACGACGAACATGAACGGCGACATCCTGAGCGATCTCACTTCCGGACTCACCGGAGGACTTGGATTCGCTCCTTCGGCGAACATCGGAAGCGATGCGGCGATCTTCGAGGCAGTGCATGGATCGGCGCCCGACATCGCCGGCAAG
>DASWQD010000482.1:0-3433 GCA_036398255.1 Gemmatimonadaceae bacterium
ACGACTGGATTACTGGAGATACCACGATTCGTCGAAGAGGTCGAGCAGGTTCGTCAGGCGCTCGGGCTCGACTCGGCCAACTTCTTTCTCCTCGGCCAGTCGTGGGGCGGAATGCTCGCCATGGAGTATGCGCTCAAATACCAGCAGCATCTCAAGGGGCTCATCATCTCGAACATGATGGCCAGCATCCCGGCGTACAACGAGTATGCGAACAAAGTCATCATGCCGGCGATGGACCAGGCAGCGCTCGCCGAGATCAAGCAGCTCGAAGCAGCGGGCAAGTATACCGATCCACGGTATATGGAGCTCCTCATCAAGCATCACTACACAGAACATTTTCTGCGAATGCCGCCCGAGCAATGGCCCGATCCCGTGAACCGCTCGTTCAAGCATCTCAACAATTCGGTCTACATTCCGATGCAGGGACCGAGTGAGCTCGGCGCGAGCGGCAAGCTCGTCAACTGGGATCGCACTGCTGATCTCGCGAAGATCACCGTGCCCACGCTCGTCATCGGCGCCAAATACGATACGATGGATCCCGCGCACATGGAGTGGATGTCGAAGCAGGTGAAGAACGGGCGCTATCTCTTCTGCCCGAAGGGGAGTCACATGGCGATTTACGACGATCAGAAGACGTATGTCGAAGGAGTCATCAGCTTCCTCAGCGACGTGGATGGGGGTCGGTTTTAGGGGACCCTGCCGAGGCTGCCGCGGGTAAGAAAAGGGGCTGGAGAGCGATTCTAGCATTTCCCTTGCGGTAGCAAGCTGGACGGGAGGGCAAAAAATGTTTACGACCTTAGTCGAGTCTGCGCCGCACCGTAAACCGAGTCGTGGCGCCAACCTCGTCAGCGCGGTGTTTCACTCGGCGGTGATAGCGCTGGCCATATATGCGACCGCTTCGGGCGCAGCATCGGACGTAGTAGCGACTGCGGCGACGCAGGCGGAGAAGATACTGTGGGTGAAGCCGTCTCAACCGGCGGCCGCGCCTGCCGCGCCCGCTCCGAAACCCAAGCCCAAGGCGAAGCCGGTCGTTGCTCCGGCCAAGGTTCCGACCAGTACGCCTCCGATCGATCCGAATGCCCAGGCGACGCCTGAGCCTGACGCCAGTATTGCCAATGCCAATCTCGCGGTTGGCAGCGGAACGCCCGGCGCGTTCAACTCCTTCGAGGTCGATGTCGAAGTCGTTGCCATCGCGGGGACGGTTCGGCCGCAGTATCCGGACATGCTCAGATCATCCGGCACGGAAGGACAGGTCATCGCGCAATTCATTGTGAACGAGAAAGGCCGCGCTGACCGAAAGAGCTTCAAGGTGGTGTCGTCGACTCATGCGCTCTTCTCCGATGCGGTGAGCCGGGCGCTGCCGCAGATGCGGTTCAAGCCAGCGAAGATTGCGGGGAAGCCGGTGTCGCAGCTGGTTCAGCAGCTCTTCGTGTTCAAGCTCGACAGATAGCGGTCAATCAGTCGCTGCCGCAAGAAGTCGGGGCTCCGGCGCCGGCGGGATTACTTCGACAGCGGTCTGCCTGGTGATCTCGACAAGAAGCGGATCGAGCAAGCTCGTAATCGGAGCGAACAACGATGGAAGGTGACTCACCACTGTGGTGAGAATCTCTCTTCCCGCGCTCACCACCACTCGCGTGATGTCGCCCGCAAGCGTGCCGAGCAGAACGCCCAGGTCGGCGCGCGCTGCGCTGTCATCGCCCATCGCTGCGAGAACCGCGCGCCTGTGCTTCAGTATCACCGGCGCCGCAAACGAAACAGGATTGAATCCTGGAACATAGCGAGCGCCGATTCCTTCGATCAGCGCCACGGCGCGACCGAAATAGACGAGCTCGCCGCGAAGGATGATCGGCCAGTCGTAGATCGTTCTCATCACCTCGTCGGCGAGCGTGCGGTCGGCAAGAATGCGCGTTGCAATGTCGGCTGATGCAATCCCCTCGAACGCCATACCGAGAAGCACGTCGACGAGGCGATGGATTGTCGTCGTGTCGGTGCCCGGCTCAACAATTCCAAGCTCGTAGAATCCGTCGATCACACCGGCGGCGTTGCGGCTCACGGCAGCCATCGCGGTCCGGATCAGAGTGCGTCGCATCTCCGTCTCGACGCGCACGACCATTCCGAAATCGAGCAGGACGAGCCGGCCGTCGTCGGTCACGAAAAGATTTCCAGGATGCGGATCAGCGTGGAACAATCCGTCGACCAGCATCATCTGGATGTACGCCTCCACAACGGACTCCACTACCTGCTGGCCCGTGACCTTTCTCCCGGCGATCAACGACGCAAGTGAATCGATTCGCGTTCCCCGCATGTATTCCATGACGATCACACGCTGCCGGGTGAGATCGGCCTCGATCTCGGGGACGAGCACTCGAGGATTGCCCGCAAACCGATCGGCGATCGCGGTGGCGTTGGCCGCCTCCTGCCGGAAATCCATTTCCTCGCCGATGCGCTTCGAGAACTCGTCCACCACGACACGAAATCCGCGAAGATGTGAATTCGACCAGTAACTGGAGATGAAGTCGAGGATGCCGGTGACGGCGCGAATGTCGCTCGCCACCAGCTCTTCGACACCGGGGCGAAGGACCTTCACTACGACGTCACGTCCCTGATATCGAGCGCGATATACCTGGCCGAGAGATCCCGATGCGAGCGCGTTACGATCAAAGGACTCGAAGATTTCCTCCGGCATTCTGCCGTAGGCAGTGACGATCTCGTGCTCGATTTCCTCGAACGGAACGCCGGGCACCCGATCGGTGAGCCTGCCAAGGACGGATAAATAGGGCTCAGGAACTACATCGGGCCGCGATCCAAACACCTGTCCGAGCTTGACGAATGTCGGTCCGAGGGAGACGAGGGCGTTCATGAGCGCGGCCGCTCGCCGCTCGTGAAAGCTCTTGTCGCGTTCGAGCGGGGCTCCGAAGAAGATCCATCGCGCGAAGTCGCGCCTGATCGAGGCGCCGAGTGGAAGCAGGCGCCAGAGGATTACAATTGTGCGGAAGTGTGCCACGAGACAGGATGATCGAGTTACGAGAGGCTGGCAAGCACGTATTCTACCCTGAATCGCCGAGCAAGTCCCGTTGCCGCAGCTTTTTAAGCAGCCTCCGGACTGAGTTAAGGCTACTGCGTGCTAGTCGCTATTAGTCGCTAGTCGCTAGCGATAGCTATTTGCTATTAGCTGTTAGAATTGGGGGAAAAAGCGGACAACTGCTTCACCCATTCGTCTCTCCGCATTTTCCCCTATTCTTACAGCTTACAGCTTACAGCAAATAGCTATCGCTAACGACTAAAGACTACAGACCAATAGCTTCGAAGATTTAGCTTTGACGCCCCGACGTAAAAAGAGACGACGAATCCGAAGCTGCCTCGGATCGCTTGCGTTCATTGCACTTCTTTGTGTCCTGATCGCCCTCGTGTTCCCGGTTCTTCGCCACCCGAT
>DASWQD010000483.1:0-1668 GCA_036398255.1 Gemmatimonadaceae bacterium
GGCGTGGGCGACTTCGACTTCAGCCGCGACCGGCGAGCGCTTTTCAACAGTGAGGAAACACCGGCCAACCACGTGTTCCTGATCAAGGTCAACTACTGGCTGCCGCTTTAAGGAGTTAGGGATAAGGTGAGCAGGTTCATCCCACCTGCTCACCTTCTCGCCTTCCCACCCTCTCACCTTCGCACCTACCCACCTACTCCCCTACTCCCGTATTCTTCCGGCAGACAGTCAACACCGGGAGGGCAGGATGCCGCGGGGGAAAATCTACGACAACATCACACAGGCGGTCGGTGATACTCCACTCATTTATCTGAATAAGCTCGCCGCCGGCATGCCCGGACGTGTCGCCGTGAAGAACGAGGGGTTCAATCCCTTCAATTCGGTGAAGGATCGCATCGGTGTGGCGATGCTCGAGGACGCGATCGAAAGCGGCGCGCTCCGCCCCGGGATGACGATTGTCGAGCCGACGAGCGGCAACACCGGCATCGGTCTCGCCTTTGCCGCCGCTGTGCACGGTTTCAAGTGCATCCTCACCATGCCTGATACCATGACGGTCGAGCGCCGCAACATGTTGAAGGCACTTGGCGCCCAAGTGGTACTGACCGAAGGGGCCAAGGGCATTCGCGAATCGATCGCGCGCGCCGAAGCGATCGCCGCCGAAATCGGTGACGCGTGGATTCCGCAGCAGTTCAAGAACGAATCCAACCCGCGCATCCACTACCGCACGACGGGCCCCGAGATCTGGACCGACACGCAAGGCAAAATCGACGTTTTCGTCTCGGGCGTCGGTACGGGTGGCACTATCACCGGAGCCGGGCGGTATCTACGTGAGCAGAAGCCCGGCATCAAGATCGTCGCGGTCGAGCCCAACGAATCGCCCGTGCTCTCCGGCGGCACACACACGCCGCACAAGCAGCAAGGGATCGGCACCGGTTTCATCCCCGATGTGCTCGATACCGAGGTTTACGATGAGGTGATCCGCGTCAGCAACGAGGACGCATTCGCTACCGCGCGCCGGCTCGTGCGTGAAGAAGCAATCTTCGCCGGTATATCATCCGGGTCGATTACCTGGGCTGCCCTGCAGCTCGCGCAACGTCCGGAGAATGCAGGCAAGCTGATCGTGTCGATCATCGCCGATTTCGGCGAACGGTATTTGTCCAACCCCGTGTATGGTGAGTTGGACGGCGCGACCGTTACGTTACCGTAGGTGGGTAGGTGCGTCCCAACACCAAAGGAACCATGAAAAAGCTGATCTATACCGCCGCACTTCTCTTGCTCGGCGCATGCGCCAGCTCACAGCCGGGCACCCCGGGTCCGTCGGAGACGCTCGACATTCGGGTCAATAACAACCTCGTGCCGCCCGTTATGCTCACGATTTCGCTGGTACCGTCGAGTGGTCCCGAGAGGAATCTGGGGGAAGCGTTCTCGTCACGCGTTACCGATTTCCGCTACAACGGGCTCGCTCCGCGCGGACAGTACCGCTTGCTGGCCCGCGCTACCGACAACCGCGCTATGGCCTCCGATTACATCGTGCTGGATGGCGTTCAGGCGATCGAGTGGAGTCTGCAAACGAATCGTGTGACGATTCTGCGGACGAGGACTGACAACTAGTCCGCGACGGTGATTCTCGCCTCGTCGGGCTGGCAGGCGGATCCGACGAGGCGATCC
>DASWQD010000484.1:0-10089 GCA_036398255.1 Gemmatimonadaceae bacterium
ACTCGGCGAGCTTGCCCGGGAGGTCTATACCATAGAGATCATTCCAGCGCTGGCTTCCGGTGCGCGCACTATCCTGAGCGAGCTGGGTTACACGAACGTGCACGTTCGGACTGGAGACGGGTATGCCGGATGGAAGGAGCACGCGCCGTTCGACGCAATCGTAGTGACTGCTGCGCCTGATCATGTGCCGCAGGCGCTAGTCGACCAGCTGGCAGTGAATGGGCGCATGATCATTCCTGTCGGCGCGGGAGAGCAGGAGATGCGGGTCATTACGCGAACGGCCAGTGGAGTGACGCAGGAGAGTACGCTGCGCGTGAGGTTCGTTCCGCTCGTGCGTCAGGATACCTCCGGCAAGTGAGCGACAGTGAAGAACACGTCTCGTACTCAAAGGTGAAACTCCCCTTCCGCCCTCAGGATCAGCTCAGGTGAGCCGGCGGAAATTCCGGATCAGATACCTGCTTCTTGGCATCCTCGTTCTCGTGATTGCGCTGTTCGTCGCAGCCCTGGCGTCGACGGACTGGCTCGACACGATGGGCGCCGCGCCGGAAGGAGAGCGCCTGGCGAGAATCCAGCGTTCGCCCAACTACCGTGACGGAGCGTTCCGGAATCCCGATGCGACGAGCTCCACACCGAAGGGCGGCACCATGCAGATGCTTCGGCGCTGGCTCGGGGGAAAAGAGCAGCGCGTGCCGCCGGGTCCGATTCCGGTCGTCGCACTCACGCGCGCGAACTTCGACACCACACCTGCCTCCGGCCTTCGCGCAACCTGGCTCGGCCACTCTTCCGTTCTGGTGGAGATCGACGGTGCGCGTATTCTGCTCGATCCCGTGTGGGCGCGACGCGCGTCGCCGTCTTCGATGATTGGCCCGCGGCGTTTCTTTCCACCGCCACTCGCGCTCGAAGACCTGCCGCCTCTCGACGCCATCATGACGTCGCACGATCACTACGATCATCTCGATCGCGACGTGATTCGTGCGCTTGAGAAGAGTGTCGCGCAATCGCGCGCGCGTTTTGTCGTCCCACTCGGTGTCGGTGCCCATCTCGAGCGATGGGGTGTCGCCCCGGCGCGAATCACCGAGCTGGACTGGGGAGAATCAACGACGGTGGGACCGCTGACCGTGACCGCTACTCCCGCAAGACATTTCTCCGGGCGCGGACTGTTCGATCGCAATCACACGCTGTGGGCGTCTTGGGCGGTGAAGGGGCCGGTGCACACGGTCTTTCATTCCGGGGATACAGGACCGTTCAACGGATTCGGCGCGATCGGATTGCAGCATGGGCCCTTCGACCTGACGCTGATGAAGATCGGAGCGTACGACAACGCATGGCCGGACATTCATCTCGATCCCGAACAGGCCGTCAGCGCGCACGAGCAGCTGCGGGGCAGGG
This sequence comes from Gemmatimonadaceae bacterium, assembly GCA_036398255.1. Classification (GTDB taxonomy): domain Bacteria; phylum Gemmatimonadota; class Gemmatimonadetes; order Gemmatimonadales; family Gemmatimonadaceae; genus UBA4720. The sequence continues at coordinate 1,390 of DASWQD010000484.1, forward strand.
TGCTGCTGCCGATTCACTGGGGGACATTCAACCTGGCATTTCACCGATGGGACGAGCCGGCCGATCGCATCGTCGCCGCGGCGACAGGAACGACTCTCGTGATGCCGAAGCCTGGCGAGTCTATCGAGCCTGGGAAGCCGCCGGCTGTGAACGCGTGGTGGCGTGGCGTGAATCGCCGGTAGCCAGGCCCGGCATCGCAAATCCGACGGCGTCGAGCTCACCCATGAGCGAGCTCTCCTGCGCTCTCGTCAATTCCACAAGTGGAGGTCTCACCTTGGCCCACTCCGGATCGCTGCCATAGCTGGCGATCGCCGCCTTGAGGGCAGGGATCATCGGATAGCTCGCAAAAATTCCGCGCACGACGTTCAACCGCTGCTGCTGCGCATCCGCGTCCGTGTCACGCCAGCTTGCAAACAATTTCGCGATCGGACCAGGGTTCACGTTTGCCGTCGCGCTGATGCACCCTGACCCACCGTGGCGGAGACCCTGAAGCAGGAACGTTTCACTTCCCGGAAAGACATCGAATCCCTGGGCGGCGAAGTTGTCGAGGTATGCCTGCGTGTTGCTCCAGTCGCCGGAGGAATCCTTGGCGCCGGCGATCGTCCCGGGATACGCGGCGAGCAGGCGCTCGATCAGCGGCACTGTGATCGCGACTTGTGAGACCGGCGGAATGTTGTAGAGATAGATCCGCAACCTTGCATCGCCGACACGCTCGATCACTTCCGCGAAGCTTCGGAAGAGACCTTCGTCGCTCACGCCCTTGTAATAGAAGGGCGGCAGCATCAACGCGCCCGCGCAGCCGAGGTGCGCCGCATGCGCGGTGAGGCGCACGGAATCGGTCAGCGCCGCGCATCCCGTGCCGGGCATCATCCGCGCGGGATCCACGCCGCTTTCCACGAGATGATCGAGAAGGTCGATCTTCTCGTCGACGGAAAGCGAATTCCCTTCGGAGTTGGTGCCGAAAATCGCGAGACCCACGTCATTCGAGAGAAGCCACCGGCAATGACGTGTGAACCGTTCAGTGTCCGGGGAGAGGTCTGCCTTGAACGGGGTTACGACCGGCGAGAGGACGCCCTTGATGCGATCGATCATTGCCTATCTTCGGGACTAAAGCACCGGTCGGCAAGTCGTCCTCGCGCTCGGGAATGTCCCCCTGCACCTTAGACGAATGACACCGGTGCAGATGATTCGGCGATCCGCTGCGCTTGCGGTTGTGATTCTGCCTGCCGCCTGCGCCCCGCGACAGGTCAGTCTTTCGGATTTCTCTCCTTCAGGAAGCTTTGGCGAGCGCAGGCGCGTCCTTTCACCGGCGCCCGGTGTGACGGCAACTCTGGTGGCGCCGGCGCGCATCGACGCAAGCAAGCCTGTCGATCTGATTCTCTACGCTCTCCCGAACGGGAACTCGACGGCTCAAACAATCGGACGCAAGCTCACCGAAGGGATGGACTGGCATTTCGACATTCAGCACATCGGCGCCCAGACTCGCGCGCTCCGTGCACGCGGACTGTCCCAGGCGATCGTCGCGTATCTCGAGGCCGATTCGAAAAGCTGGCCGCAATGGCGCCGTGTGCAGGGCTACGACAAGGCGAACGCATCCATTGTCGACATCGTCAGCCGGGTCCGCGACGCGATTGGAAATCCTCCGCACCTTCGGGTCACGCTCACGGGGCACAGCGGCGGCGGGTCTTTCATGTTCGGATTCATCGAGGGGCAGGATTCTCTGCCGCATTGGCTCGAGCGAATAGCATTTCTCGATGCGAACTACAATTTCGAGCCGCGGCACGGTGTGAAGCTGGGCGCCTGGCTTCGGCGCGATACGGTGAACACGCTCGTTGTGCTTGCCTATGACGACCGGGAGATAACGATCGACGGAAAGAAGGTCGTCTCGGATTCCGGCGGAACCTGGCGCGCCTCCAGGCGAATGATCGACAACCTGCGTCCGTCGTTTCCACTCACCGGAGAACGAATTGGAGACTTTGTCAGGTATCACGGTTCGCAGATCGAGATCCTGCTTCATCCAAATCCGCAGAACAGGATTCTGCATACGGAGATGATCGGCGAGATGAACGGATACATGCACGCCCTTCTCGTGAGGCGGCCGGACTATGAGCGGAGTGAGACGGTTCTGACATCCACTCGGGCCTACAGCGATTGGGTCGAGGAGCGCTAGCGCTTTTTCTTCGAGGTCTTGAGCAGCTCGCGCATTCGGTCGAGCTCCTTGTCCGACACCCGGTTCTGCTCCATCAGGTGCGCCAGCAGCTTGATGGGAGAGCCTCCATAGATCTTGTTCAGAACGCGTCCGAGCGCTGATTCGCCTGCGGTTTCGGCGTCGATCACCGGAAAGTAGACGTGCGTCTTCCCCTCGCCGCGGCGGTGTGACACGTAGCCCTTCATCTCGAGCATCCGGATCATGCTGGAGATGCTCGTGTACGCGAGGTCGGGGTCGACCTGGTCCCGCACCTCGGTCACTGTCGCCTCCCCGCGCTCCCAGAGAACGCTCATGATGTCGAGCTCGCGCTGGGTCAGATGAAGCTCGGTCATCAGTGAGTCGATTCCATGGTCGAGTGATCGGGCGTGTTTCCGGATGGGACAGGATGCGGCAGTGACAAGACTACAAACAGAATCACGCACGCCGCAATTGGAAGCAGCCATCGCTGTGCCGCCCGCAGCTGAGTGGGCGCGAGCAGCATGTTGAGTCTGCGCTCGAGCATCCCGGCGCCACCGAGGAACGCAGGCTGGAGCCGGGGGAGTCTCGGCCCATGGTTTCCCGCCTGCGCGACCTTGAAGAGGAGCTCTCCATATGCAGGCGCATCGCCGAGTGCGGAGACGACGCGGTTGTCGCAGTCGACCTCGACGGCGAGATAGAGGCGCCGCAGCTGCCACCACAGCGCGACATTCCACGGCACGAGAATCAGGAGCAGCGACATGCCGAAGAGCAGCCGGCTGTCCTTTGCACGCCGATGTTCTTCCTCATGCCGCACGACATACTGTCGCTGGTCCCGGGGAAGCGCGAGGACCCAGCGCGGAATGAGAACGCGGGACCGCCACAGTCCGACTGTCGCCGGTCCGATCGAGTCGGTGATGAGGACCGGGACATCGTCGATGACTGCCGGTGCGCCGTGTCGTTTTCGACGGGCCCGGCTAACCAGCCGGGAGATGTACAAGATGTTGAAGATGCCCCAGACGACTATCAGCGCGGAGCCGGTGAACCAGACAGTATGAATGGTGGTGCTGAGCGATTCATTCCCGATCGCGGCGGCGACTGATGCCGTGTGTCTCGCCTGATAGACTGGGGGTATCGTGATCGAGATGGCGATTACGGCGCACCAGACCCACCGCCGGGAGAAGGTCCCGGGCAGGGCCCGCTCGACGAGGAGCCCGGCGATGCCGAGCAGCAGCCCGATGGCGTTCACATAGAGAATGCAGAGCATTTATCGGGACCTCGCCTGAAACAGATAATCAGGTGCTTGAGACTGCCGCAATGGATCGTCGGGTCATTAAAAGCTCACTTCTGGCCGGGGAGGGGAAAGGGTTTTGTGAGACCGGTGAGACCAGTGAGAAAACCAGGAAACCACTCTTTGTGGTTCTAACAACAAAAACCAGAAATGTGGTTTTCTCATTGGTCTCACCGGTCTCACAAAACCCTTCCCTTTGCCCCGTCGACGAACTGGCCCCATAAGAGGCCTACGCCGGAAACAGGGGCACGGTTTCTCACCGCTGAAACTAAAAACTAAGTTATTCCGTATTTGAGCCAACGCCACCAGGTGCTCTGACATGACTCGCAAGACAAACTCGCGAATCGCCGGCGCGACATTCCTCCTCTACATCGCCATCGGCATGTCCACCCTGCTGATGTCGCCCGGAGGCGGCGCGGGAAGGGAAGCCAGGCTCGCAGCGATCGCGGAACATGGGACGCAAGTACGCATCGAGTACATCCTCGGTCTTCTCACATCGTTCTTCGCGCTCATCCTTGGCGTGACACTGCACGCAATCACACGCGATGAAGATCCGGATCTCGCGATGTTCGCATTGCTCTGCCGTGCAGGTGAAGGACTCGTCGCACTCTCGATACCGGTATCTCTGTCGCTGCTCTGGCTCGCGACACCTGCCGGAACAGACGCGCCCGACACTCGCGCTGCTCACACTCTCGCGCTTTTTCTCACACGACTCTCCGGATGGAAAGTCCTGATCTGCGCAATTCTATTCGCGGTCGGAAGCACGGTCTTCTCGTATCTCTTCCTGCGGGGAAGCATCGTTCCGCGAATGCTGGCCTGGCTCGGCGTGGCTGGATCAGCGCTGCTCGTGATCGCCTTACCCGCTCAGCTCGCGGGGTTCATCAGCGGTCCGGTTACGCAGCTCATCTGGATTCCTGTTGCCGTGTTCGAGATCGTGCTCGCGTTCTGGCTCATCATCAAAGGGGCCAATCCCGTCCGCACGATCCCGGAGGCGGGATGACATCCTAGTCGAACCACTCAGCGCAGCAGAGCCTCTTGCAGGCGGAGACGCCGTGCTGTTCCTTCAAGCATGCGCCAACTGATGGTCGCGCTGATCATCGCCGCCGTGACGGCCTGTGGGTCAGGCACCGGCACAGATCCCCGGTCGCCGGTCATAACCGTCGTCGTCCGGGATGATCGAGGCGTGCCAGTCGAGCGCATGCCCGTGATGGCGATTCTGTCGACGATGCGCGTGAATGTGTCGACTGGACGTGACGGAACGGCCGACATACGCGTTCCGGACGCCGGAACGTACCTGGTTCAGGTCACGCCGAGGGCCGGCTACGTGGGCTCGACGCCGGCGCTGTCGAAGAGTGTCACAGTCGACGCTAATGGAAAGACCAAAGTTGAGTTCACAGTGCATCGCGAGGGAGTCTCAACAGCCGATCCCGTAATAATCGAACCGTAGCACAGGAGCAGCTCACCCTTACCGGAGCGAAGCCATGAGCATTCAGCGCGTAGCACAGGTGTTCGGAGTTGTCTTCATACTCGCCGCGGTCGCAGGATTCATCGCGCCGGGCGGGATGGGAATGGAATCGAGCCCCGACACCGCGGCGAAGGCGCTCGGAATGTTTCCGGTGAACCTCCTCCACAACATCGTGCATCTTCTCTTCGGCGTCTGGGGACTCATCGCGTCGAAGAGCTTTGGCTCCGCAAAGTCCTACGCAACCATCGGCGGTGCGGCGTATCTGCTTCTCGCCGTTCTCGGATTCGTTGCGCCTGATGGGTTCGGCCTCGTCCCGCTCGGCGGCTCCGACATCTGGCTGCACATAGTCCTCGGCCTCGGGCTTCTCTTCTTTGGAGCAACAGCGAAGGCACCGCAAGCCGCTCCGTAGAGCGCTAGGGCACTTCCATCCGGCGAAGCCGGCGAATCGAAAACAGGAGACACGTGGCGAACATCAGGATGGACAGCCGCTCAAGGAGAATTGATGGACGAAAAAGCACTGTTCACCAACTTCTGGAAGAACGAGTCGAAGACCACGCGCAACGTTCTCTCGAGAATTCCCGAAGGATCTGACTACCGGCCCGACCCCAAATCGCGTACCGCGCAGGAAATCGCGTGGCAGATCGTCTGCGAGGAGAAGATGATCATCGAGGCGCTCGAGAACGGAAAGGCGGAATGGGCGCCGCCGCCGCCGCCGGAGACCATGAAGGAGGTCCTCGATGCGTACGACACCCAGAGTGCGAAGATGCCCGACCGGTGGAGTCGTCTCCCCGAGGAAAAATGGAATGGAAAACTGGAATTCTTCGGAAAGGAGCGGCCGGCATCGCCGATGGCGTGGGGCTTTCTCTTCGACATCGTGCATCATCGCGGGCAGATCTCGACATATCTGAGGCCGATGGGGTCGAAGGTGCCGCAGATATACGGGCCGAGTGGTGACGAGCCCTAGCGAGCGAAGGCAAGATGGAATTCGATCTCACACGGGGCACTGCGATTCTCGAGCGCACGCCGCGAGCCCTGCGCGCAATGCTGGAAGGGCTTTCGCCTGACTGGACGGATGCGACCGAGGGCCCCGATACGTGGAGTCCGTACATCATCGTGGGGCATCTCATTCATGGTGAGCGCACGGACTGGATTCCGCGTGCGCAGATCATTCTCGCCCAAGGTGAGCAGCGCCGATTTACCCCATTCGATCGCTTTGCGCAGTTTCGCGAGAGCGAGGGCAAGTCTCTCGCGAATCTCCTCGATGAATTCGAGGAGCTGAGACGCGAAAGCATCGTGACCCTCAAGTCATGGCAGCTCACCGACGCGCAGATGGAGCTCAAAGGCGAGCATCCCGCATTTGGCGCCGTCACAATGCGGCAGCTGCTTGCAACCTGGGTTGCCCACGATCTCGGGCATATTGCGCAGACGGCGCGAGTGATGGCCAAGCAGTATCGCGAAGCGGTTGGACCGTGGCGCGAATATCTGCCGGTGATGGACCGTTGATAGAGGCGGTCTCGGACGAGCGGTCACTCTCTGCAGTGCGAGAATTGATACGCGAGCACTTCGACGCGCACGCCGAAGGGCATGGACCTGCCGAGGTCGACGGGGTGATCGAGAGGCTTCCCGCTCCGTATGTTCCGCCGGCAGGCGGGCTGTGGATCGACTGGCAGGATGGGGAAGCCGCGGGATGCGTGGCGCTTCAGGGGTTGTCGCCGGACGTGGGAGAGGTGAAGCGGATGTACGTACGTCCCGCTCGACGGGGGAGGGGAATAGCCCGCGCGCTCGGCGTGCTCGTGATCGAGGAGGCGCGAGCGAGAGGTTACGAGCGATTGCGGCTGGGAACTCTCAGGACGATGGTACCCGCTCAGAACCTGTACGCGAGTCTCGGATTCGTGCCGATTGCTCCTTATCGTGACGTCGAGTTCGGCGACACGCTCTTTTACGAGCTCGATCTCAGAGGTCCTAACGCGAACTACCAGGAGCCGTAATGAAGACTGCAAGGAAATCGTCGTCCGCCGCGGAACAGGTGCGGGCTTATTTCGCTGCTGTCCCCCCAAAAGCTCGCGCTGAGCTGAAAAAAATCCGCACTGCAGTCCGGGCTGCAGCACCCGCGGCAGAAGAGGGATTCAGCTACGGAATTCCGGGGTTCAAGCTCGATGGGAAGTCGCTGATCTGGTATGCCGCATGGAAGCAGCATACGAGCATGTATCCACTGACTCCCGCAGCGAAGGCAGCAGTGGGACTGCAGCTCGAGAAATACAGGACAGCGAAGGGAACGATTCAGTTTCCGCTCGACAAGCCGGTGCCGCTCGCCGTGGTGAAGCGAATCGTCAAGGCGCGCGTCGCGGAAATCAGGAACTCCGCCAAGCGTTGATCATATCGCCGTACGTGCGCCCGGCGGAACGCGCTCCATTTATTGACTCAGACTCGCAATAACCGGCCGCGCCAGCGCTTCGAGACCGGCGCGCTCCGACATCGGCACCTTCTTGTACGCTTCCGCGAGAGTGCTGTTGACCTGAGTGATTGCCATCGCCACCTGTTCGGCTGTGGCGAGACGCTCGCCGGCAGCGATTCGCTCATTGAGATGCCGCAGTCCAAAAGTCCCGACGGCGGAGGTCCAGCCGCTCGGCGCGAACTTCACCGCATTGAGGACGTCCTCGTAAACGCTGGCACTGTTGCGCGGTCTCGCGATCTCGCTTCGCAGCGCGATGAACGTCGCGTGACGCGTCAGACCGAGAGTGCGGAACGCACCGCCGAGATAGGAGCTCGAGTGCCGCGACGGATCGAAGCTCCAGCCGAGGTACATCCAGGTCGCCCAGTTGTCGACGGGATTTGCGATCGGGATTGCGCGGTCGGCGCGTGATTTCCGGGCCGCATTGCCGACATCCCACCAGATGTCGTGCAGCGTTCCGCCGAGGTTCTGGTTCATTCCCCACTGAAGCATGTAGAGCGCGACGAGCGTGGACGTCCACCGCCTGACTTCAAAACATTCGCGATACCTTACGCGGACTGTGTCCTCGAGCAGGCATGGTGCTTCGGTGTTGGCGACTGCGCGGTCGGCTGTGCGCAGCGCGTTGACTGCGCGAACGAGATTGTCTTTCGTCGGCGCAGCGCGATAGCCGGCAATCGCGCCGGCGGCGAGCCCGCCGGAATAGTTCAGGACTCCCGCTGGAAGCGGAAAGTCGGGCATCCAGTCGGTGTTGGATTTCTCATCCGACCAGACCGGAAGCTTGATAGCGATCTGGACGTTTCGAGGATCGATTGTCGCGAGCTGTGCGCTAGTCAGCTCGGCCGGCCATGCATCGCGTCCGAAAAGCGCGGTCGCAAACTCGACGTCCCCGGGCAGCACCGCACCCCGCGGCTGGAACAGCCGCAGGTTCCGGTCATTATGTGGAGCGTAGAGACTTCCGATGTGCGCGGCGATGTTGCGCGCTGTCGACGAGTCGACATGCTTCACCGCGCGCCGGATGATGGTCGTATCGCTGAACCCGAATGTCTTGAGGTCGAATCCATCGCGCGACGCGTGACAGCCCGAGCATTCCTGCTCGAATGCGACCCGGCCAAGGGCTGGATCGACGGCGGGCATCGCCGGGTCGAGCGGGCTGCGTGGGGAATCAGAGCACGCGACGACAGTCAGCAGGGCGAGGGGAAGTGAAATCCGAAACAGGGCGGACATGGCAGTACCCTCGAAAAACGCGCTATCTACAATGTGCATGGCCGGAGTTCTCCGCCAGACGGAGGGAAGGGTTTTGTGAGACCGGTCTCACAAGACCATTGCTC
>DASWQD010000485.1:0-2480 GCA_036398255.1 Gemmatimonadaceae bacterium
CGCTTCTCGAGATTGCGCGCGCGCGGCATCAGGGCATTCGTGATGGGTTCGAGCTCCAGTGTCTATGGGGATTCCACACCCGTCCCGTTTCGCGAGGACGTGAGTGCCGACGCACCGATATCGCCCTACGCGGCGACAAAACGCGCGGCCGAGCTGCTGTGTCATGCGCATGCGCTGCTTCATGGTGCTTCCATTGCATGCCTGCGCCTGTTCACCGTCTACGGTCCACGCCAGCGCCCTGATCTCGCCATTCACAAGTTTGCTCGTCTAATGCTTCGCGGTGAGGAAATACCTCTGTACGGCGATGGCACGACCGAGCGGGATTACACGTACGTGGCGGACGCAACCCACGGCATCGAGCGCGCGCTCGACTGGTGTGTTGCCGCGCCCCCGGGTGCATTCGAGATCGTCAACATCGGCGAGAGTACGACTACATCACTCGCGAGCCTCGTCGACATGCTGAGCCGCGAGCTGCGCACGACTCCGCGAGTCAGGCGACTTCCCGATCAGCCGGGTGACGTGCAACGCACTTTTGCAGACATATCTCGCGCACGCACCCTATTCGGCTATGACCCGCGCACCACGATGGAGGAAGGGATCCGCGCGTTTGCGGAGTGGCTCCGCGCGCAGCCAGCGGTCTGATGCGCATAGTAGCGCATAACGGTGCGAGAATCTGGGGCGGGGCAGAGCGCGCCACCGTCGCGCTGCTCGCCGGCCTGAGTGAGCGGGGTCATGACGTTCTCCTGCTCTGCAACACTTCATTAGTGGCGGGTGAAGCCACGTCGCGCGGGGTGCGCAGCGAGATCTGCGTCGTCGGTGGCGACGCTGCATTTCATCACGCATTCCGTCTTTCGAGAGTACTCAGGCGGCAGAGTCCCGACGCGTTCATCATCGGCACATACAAGAAGCTCTTTTACGCGTCGCTCGCCGCAAAAATGGCGGGCGTGGAGCGCGTCATCGCGCGCGTCGGGCTGGAATCGGACACGCCTCGCAGCTTCAAATACCGGTTCGCCCTGAAGCGATGGGTCGACGGCGTTGTCGTCAACGCCCGGCGAATTGCGCGTGCGTTCAGCGAGCTTCCCGGATTCGATGAGCAAAAGGTTCGCGTGATCTCCAACAGCGTGCCGCCGACGTCGCATCTCGCACCCTCCCGGAAAGTGAGGCGCGAGCTCGGGATACCCGATGATGCATTCGTGATCGGGACTGTCGCACGCCTCGCGAAGCAGAAGCGCATCGACCGGCTCGTCGAAGCTGCAGGTCTGCTCGACGGGGTCCATTGTGTCATCGCCGGCGATGGAGCGAAGCGACCCGAGGTAGAGGCGAAGATTCGCTCGCTCCATCTACAGGACCGCGTTCATCTTCTCGGGGATCGTGACGACGTCACCGACGTCGCTGATGCGCTCGATGTCTTCGTGGTCGCTTCCGATTCCGAAGGATTGTCCAACGCGATGCTGGAAGCGATGGAACGTGGAGTTCCCATCGTTAGCACTGACGTCAGCGGGGCGGAGGACGCCCTTGGGCCCGATCGCGAGGGCAACGCCGCCGGGATCACAACATCCTTCGGCCCGGAAGCAATCGCTCACGCGATAAAACGACTTGTTCTTGACGCAGACCTGCGTCATGCGATGGGTGAAGAAGCCCGGGAACGAGCTCGCGTACGTTTTTCGCGCGCTTCAATGCTATCCGCATGGGAAGAGTTCCTCGCGGCCCGCTGAAAGATTCATGAAGCTCGTGATCCAGAACACGTCGCATGTCTGGGGCGGCAACGAGAAATCACTGGCCACTCTCGCGCATGGACTCCTGGCACGCGGGCACGACGTAGTGATTTCCTGCGCTCGTGGTGTCGTCTCCAGCCGGCTCAAAGAGATGGGCATACGGACGACACACTTCCGCCCGCGGGGATCCTTCGATCCGGTAAGCGGGATATCGTTCGCGCTATGGCTCAGGCGCGAACGACCGGACGCACTCCTCATCACGTCCTGGAACTCACTTTCATGGACATCGCTTTCAGCGCGAGCGGCCGGTATTCGGAAGACCGTGCTGCGCCAGGGCATCGTCCGCTCGGCGCCAGCAAGTGGATTGAGGCGGCACGCGGTGCACAAATGGATCGATGACATCATCACCAACGCTCCCGAGATCAGGCAGCGCTGGCTCGAGACCGCTCCCGGATTTCCCGCCGATCGCGTGCACGTGGTCCTCAACGCAGTCACTCCAGTTGCCCACCGCCGTGGGGAGCTGCGGGCGAGTCTCCGTCGTGAGCTCGGTTTGCCGGACCAGGTCCTTCTCGTCGGAGTCGCTGGAATTGTCGCGCGAAGAAAGGGCTTCGACATCGTTCTTCGAGCGATCGCGGCCAACGACGACCCGCATGTCCAGCTGGCGATCATCGGCGACGGACCGCAACGCGGCGAGCTCGAGTCACTCGCGCGAGATCTCGCCGTCTCTGGCAGAGTTCACTTCCTTGGCCGGCGAGAAACGGCTGC
>DASWQD010000486.1:0-6266 GCA_036398255.1 Gemmatimonadaceae bacterium
GCGCCAGCGCAACGAGCGCCGCGCGGGTGGAGTCCATGTAGGTGAGGAGCTCCGCGAGCTTTGCAGGAACTGGAGGCTCAGTTGTCGCCATCGTCGAGTTTTTCGATAATCGAGAGGATCTCCGACACGATTGTCTTCCCCTTGTCCCTCGCGTACCAAGCCCTGATAAGAGGATACCGGTCCGGCTTGGGGAGCGCGAGTCCCTCGGTCATGACCCACCGCTGCAGCGGGCCGGGCCGGGGGCCCCACCATCCCTTTTCACGAAACGCGCCGTCGTACACGATCACGATTGGTATCGACCGCGACGCACCGGTGAGATGCGAGTCCATCAAATCGCGGTTTGTGTCGCGTCCAAGGATACGCATCTCCAGATGATCGGTTGCCTCAGCAAGCCGCGCGACATAGGGGAGGATGTTGACGGAGTCCCCGCACCAGTCCTCGTTCAGGACGAGCAGGTTGAACCTGTGCTCGATGGAGGTGACGCGGCGGAGCGCGTCCTCGTCGAGGGCCGCCCGGCGATACATCGCGTTCCACAACTCTGAGTTGTCCTTCGGCTTCGCGAGAAGCTGATCGAACGTGGATCCGGCCGCAAAGCGCTCGGGAAGATGCTCGATCTCATTCACGCAGCATATCCACGTGCCAGATGTCGTCGTCCAGATACGGATCAGTGACGCGCCTGAAGCCAAAGCCCTCGTAGAATCTTTCGAGAGACATCTGCGCGGCGATCCTGATATCCCTGCCCCATCCCGATCCCTCGACAAGCTGAATCGCTTCGCCCATCAGTTCCTTCCCCTTCCCGGCGCCACGCGCGTCCGGATGCGTGCACACCCGTCCGATCGATGCCTCCGGGTACTTGATGCCTGGTGGAAGCAGACGCGCATAGGCAGCGAGCCTGCGGGCTTCAGAGCTGGTGTCCCATCCGAGCAGGTGCATCGCTTCTCCGTCGATGCCGTCTGCATCCATGTACGGGCAATTCTGTTCGACGACGAACACTCGCTGTCTCAGCTCCATCGCCGAATACAAGTCGGCTGGAGTGAGATCGTCGAAGCTCGTGCACTGCCAGGTGAGGTTCTGCGACATCGCAGGGAATCTACATGGAACTATTCCCTCTTTCAGTCGCCCGCGACTTGTCGAATATTTGCTCACCCCGAGCATGCGAGCATGCGAGTGAACCGGTCGGCGTGCGTCCTCTTCTTCGCTCTTTCCGCCTGCGCTACCAAGAGCGGCGTCAGGGTCTCGACGACCGAGACGCTTCCAGCAGGCACGGAGCGGATAGACGTGACGATGGGACTCCGGCGCGACCCCACCATCTCGACGCTCATCTCCGAAATCTCCGCAGGCCGGATGAGAGAAACCGACTCGATACTCGTCTCTTTCGGAACCCGGCATACGATGTCGGACACAATGAGCGCGGTCCGCGGAATCGGGGCGGCGAGGCGATTCCTCCTTGAACGGCTCAATGCGTACAGCCGCGAGTGCGGCGGATGTCTCGACGTGGAGCTCGATCCAGCCCTTGTCGAAGTCACCAGGCACCCGCAGCGACCCCGCGTCAACGTCGTGAACGTGCTCGCCTGGCTGCGCGGTCGCGACACATCACGGGTCATCGTGATTGGCGGACACTATGACTCGTGCATCTGCACTACCGACCGGTGGGACTTCACTTCCGACGCTCCTGGTGCGGATGACGATGGATCGGGAACTTCGCTCGTGATGGAGCTCGCGCGTATTTTCTCGAAGCGTTATCCGAGCGGGCTCGAAGCGACGTTGCTCTTCGCTCTCTACTCGGGTGAGGAGCAGGGACTTCTCGGCTCGACGCACCTCGCGCAGCGGCTTCACGGTGCGCGTTACCGTGTCGCCGCAGCGGTCACCAACGATATCGTTGGAAATGTCGTGGCCGATGACGGAAAGGTGGACTCGACCAGCGTCAGGATATTCAGTCCGGATCCCGACAACAGCTCGAGCCGTGAGCTCGCGCGGTACGTGTGGGCAATCGGAAATCTCTATGAGCCCGGTTTTGTGGTATATCCAGTGTTCAGACTCGATCGCGTTTCGCGCGGCGGCGATCATGCGCCTTTCGCGGCGCTCCGCGATCCGGCACTCCGATTCACGGAGCGCCTCGAGAACTACAAGCGCCAGCACCTGCCGACAGACAAGCTTGCAGACGTGAATTTTCGATACGTTGCGAACGTCGCCCGCTTGAACGCGGCTTCACTCGGCTCGATCGGGCTTGCGCCTGCATCACCCGACAGCGTATCGGCAAGGCGTGACCAGCCTTCAGGCGGCCAGAAGTGGATGATTTCGTGGAAGCCTGTACCCGGCGCGGTCTCCTACGAGATTCTCATTCGGCGAACGACGTCGGCACTTCACGAGCAGCTCATCAAGGTCGATGGCGCCACCTCGCACCTGCTCTCCGAGCAGCTCGACGATCTGTGGGCGAGCGTGCGGTCAGTCGGCGCAAACGGGCATCGGTCGCTTGCCGTCCCGGCGTCGCCTCCTGTGGCGGCAGCCCGCTGAGTACCTCCCGCGACGGACACCGAACCAGGTCATCGCCGGCGATAGTGGGCCGCGGCGAGGAGCTCTCGGTCATTTCTTCGATGCTGGACGAAGTGTCACGAGGAGCAGGTGCTACCCTCATCATCTCCGGTGAAGGCGGTGTCGGAAAGACCAGCCTGATCACCGCCGCAGCCGAAGACGCCGCGCGAAATGGCTGGCAGGTGGTTCTCGGACGCGCGTACGCAGTCGAGACAGGCATTCCGTACGCGTTGTTCTCCGACGCATTCGTTCCGTTCCTGCAGGCTCTCGAGCCAGGCGCGCTCTCGGTCCTGACACGCGGAGGAATCCGCGAGCTCGCGTACCTGTTTCCAGTTCTTGGCGCGCCCGGCGATCGCGAAAAGGTTGCTGCCGGTTCCGATGCGGCAGACCTGAAAGCACGGCTTCAGTGGAATTTCACACAGTTCCTCGGACGGCTATCGGCTCGCCGGCCGCTTTGCATCGTGCTGGAAAACCTTCAGTGGGCCGACGCATCGTCGCTCGAGCTCTTTCATTTCGTGGCTCGCCAGATTGGAACACAGCGAATTGCGCTTCTCGCCTCGTACAACGAGACCGAGCGCGACGCCAATCCGGTACTTAAGACCACCGAGCAGTCACTTGCCAGCATTGGAGCCGCCGCTCACATGCGCCTTGGCCCGCTCTCAGCGGACTCGGTGGCAGAGCTTGTTCAACGGCGATTTTCGCAGGACCCCGAAGTGGTCCGGATTTTTGCAACGCGACTTCACGAATGGACGCGCGGCAACGCGTTCTTTGTAGAAGAAACACTGAAATGGCTGGTCGAGACCGGATCGTTGCACGGCGATGGCAGCACGTGGGGCGAATGGGACACCAGGGCGCTTCAGCTGCCGCCGACTGTTCGCGACACCGTCACCTCGCGAATCGACCGGCTCTCGAAGCAGGCGCGCGAGATCGCCAGCATGGCAGCGGTCTTCGGCGCCCGAATGACGTACGAACAGCTTCGGGCAATTGCGCGTCTCGACGATGAATCTCTCGTGTCCATCATCGAAGAGCTCGCCACGCAGAAAGTGCTCGAGGAGATTCCGCTCACCGGCCGTACGGTGTACGACTTCGTTCACCCCATACTCCAGCAGGTAGCGTACTCGGCAGTCGGTGCTCGTGCGCGCGTCCTTCATGGACAGATCGCCGAGTCGCTGGAGGAGCTCTACGGTTCAGACGCGCCGTCGCACGCGGGCGAGCTCGCATTCCATTTTGCCAGATCTGCGGCGCTTGGAAGCAAGGCGGTGAAATATCTGAGCGAAGCCGGGCGAACCGCGCTCGGGGCATACGCGAATCGAGAGGCTGCCGCATTTCTCGAGTCCGCCCTGCGGCACGCAGAACCCGGCTCGCCCCAGCGAGACGAGATCGTGCGGAATCTCGCACGCGCAAAACAGCGCCTCGGCGATTATGAAGGCGCTCTCGATCTGTGGAGAGATGCTCGCCAGTCAGCCGATTCCCGTGGCGACAGTGCCGGTCTCGGAGACATCGACTACCGTATGGGCCTCGCAGCATTCTGGAGTGGCCGCTTCGACGATGCGCTCGCGCACTATGAGAACGGCCTCTCCGCTTCGGCATCGGCAGCCGACAAGCCGACCGCGGTGCGAATCTATCTCGCGAAGGCCATTTGCCTTCAGGAGATGGGAAGGATCGACGCCGCCAAAGCCGAAGCGGAGAGCGCGCTGCAGGTTGCCAGGGATTCAGGAAGCGACGCGCTGCTTTCGCGGGCACATAGAGCGCTTCTTCTATTGTATGCGTGGACCGGGCCCGCGTCAGTCGCGAAGGATCATGGCAAGAGAGCGATCGAGTACGCCGAGGCGTCGGACGAAAAGATGCTGCAGTGGACGGCTCACTGGGGGCTCGCAGTCCTGTCCGGCCTCACGGGCAACGCTTCGGAGGCCCTTCGTCAAATCCAGCAATGCCACCGGCTCGAAGAGACCCTTCAATCTCCGCTTCTCCCTCTCTGGACAGCCGAGCTGAGCATTCAGTACGCGTCATGGCTCGGGAACTGGGATGACGGCATCGCAACAGGGGAGCGCACGATTGCCCTCGCGCGGTCTCTCAATCAGCGAACACTCGTACCCCGCCTTCTCGTATGGACCGGACTGCTCTATCTGTGGCGGCATGATCTGGAAAAAGCTCGCTCCTACTTCGACGAGGCGTGGACGCTGTCGGGTGCAGGCACCGCGACTGAACACCGGATCGATGTTCAGACCGTCGTGCCGGCGCACATGGGCCTCGCCGCCTATCATCTCGAGACTGACAACCTGAGCGAGGCTATTCGCATCGGTGAGGCGGGGCTGCATCTCGCGGACAAGCTCGGCTACATCGCCTGGAGCGTGCAGTGGCTGCTGCCCGTCATCGGCGAGGCGGCTCTGTGGTGCCGCGATTTCGAACGATCGGAAAAACACTGCGCCCGCCTGCGCCGGGACGGTGAGAAGCTTTCCAACCCCATCGCGGTCGCAATGGCCGACACCGGCGAAGGAATGCTGCTGATGCTTCGCGATTCCAATCCGGCGGGAGCAATACCGCTTCTGCGGTCGGCGATTGACTCACTCGAACAAATCCCTCTGCCGGATGTGGCCTCGAGAATCAGGCGCGCGCTGGCCCAGGCTCTCACAGAGTCACGCGATCGCGAAGGTGCGCTGCGCGAGCTGCGACTTGCCCACGACACTTTTGCGCGGCTCGGCTCCGCAGGCGAGCTGGAGAACGTGCGGGGGGAAATACGAAAGCTTGGCTCGCGACCGCCTCCCAGGACATCCGTGGAAGGCGTGGGCGGTCTCACTGGACGTGAGCTCGAGATTGCGCGAATGGTCGCTGCGAGGAAGTCCAACCGCGATATCGGAGAAGCTCTCGACATCTCCGCGCGCACTGTAAGCACTCACCTGTCGAACATCTTTGCCAAGCTTGGAGTGAGCTCTCGCGGAGAGCTCGCGGATTTCATTCGCGAGAGCGCGCTCGCCGAGGAAAGCTAGGATTCGGGATCAACGGCGCCTGCGCGTGGGCGCGCGGATGAATCCCTTGAGCTGCGCGAGCATGAGCGCGACGATGGTGTAGTTGTCGCGAACCTCGCCTCTCAGGATGCGATCGCCTATCTCACCTGGCTTGAGCCGATGTATTCTGCCGAAGGCTTCACTTTTCTCCGGATCGTCGCGACGGGGACCATCTCGCAGCTCGGCGAGAAAGACCTCGAGGGTACTCGACAGGATCGCGGTCTCCGGGCGCACGCGGCCCAGCAGGTGAATCCGCTTCACGGAGTATCCCAGCTCCTGCCTCACTTCCGCACGTACTGCCTGGCGCGATGTCTGTCCGGTCTCGCGCCTTCCGCGCAAGGTTTCGAGCTCCCACGCGCGAGTGGGATGCCGGTATGTCTCGCGTAAAAGGAATCTGCCGTTGAGGAGGCAGAGCGCAACGACGCCATTGGGACCGTCATATTCGGTCTTTCCAATGACTCGCATCTGACAACGAGTCGCGCCGCTCGGGAACTTGAGAGCGTCCCGCACGATCATGCGAACTTCATCTTCGAGAAGTATTCCGATTCGCTTGCCGCCCTTTCCGAGCGCGGAGCCTTTGAGGTCCTGAGCGCATTCCGCCTCGATGTTCTTCAGCTCGCGCCGCGAAGTTACAATCTCCACCTCGCCCTTCGCGGCACTTCCCCTTTTCTGCGCGTGCTTTGGCAGTCGTTCCAGATATGTGCCTGATCTCGACATGGCAGCGATGCG
>DASWQD010000487.1:0-1741 GCA_036398255.1 Gemmatimonadaceae bacterium
AACGTAGAAAGTCACAGCGTTCTCGGCCGTTGCATGTCGGTTGCCAGCCTCTTACTTGAGCGTCAGCAGGTAGGCGGTGATGTCGCGCGCTTCGGGTTCTGTGATCCCCAGCGGAGGCATCCGGTTCTGTGGGTCGACGGCCTGCGGATTCTGGAGATAGGCCGTGACTGTCTTCGGCTCGTTCGGAATTCCTCCGGCGATGGCCTTGCGGCTGGCGAAGGCTTCGAGGCTCGGTCCCATCGAGCCCTGCGGCCCCTCGAATCCGGGGATCTTGTGGCACGAGATGCAGGAGTACTGGTCGATGAGTTTCTTCCCGGCGTCCGCGTCGCCGGTGGCGACGGGCGCCGCGGTGGCGCCTGCCGGTGTGGCCGGTCCTGCAGGTTTTTCGGCGGAGCAGCGGGCGAGGAGGCCGAGGGCCAGGGTGGCGATGACGATTGTTCTCATGCGGCGCAGAGTCTAATGCCTGCGCTTGCGCAATGTGCGCAGGGATCGAATAGCGGAGATCGGGCGCGCTCCCAGCGGTGGCCGGCTTTCCTGCGGAACCGCAGGGGAGGGTCAGTGGGATGGATCCTGAAGACGTGAGTTCGGAGAGCGCAGCGAGGAGCTTGCCTCATCGGTACGAGTCACGAATTCTTCGCGGTAGGTCAGCCCTTCCATGCACTTGACAGGCCGCGTCAATCTGTTCCGTGTGGCGCAGGGATTGCTCTATGGAGAGTAGCTGCTAAATCAATGACGGAGGCGGGATATGCAATACACGATCGAAGCCCGCGAACTCACCAACGAAGATACGCACCGTCCGTCGCTGGATCCCCGCTCTCGCCGTATCACGATCGAAGCGACGAGTGCCGATGAAGCGATCTCGCAGTTCCTCACGGAGAACCGTTCCGAGCTGGTGAGCCTGACCAATCCGGCCCGGGGGCGTGAGTCGATCGCAACCGTGCGCAAAGACGATTCCGTCTATCTCGTGCGCGTCTACGCGGGCTGACAGGATTCACTGATGCTCTGATGACGGCGTCCAATCGGACGCCGTTTGCATTTTCAGGAGATCCGTCCGCTACACTACGCGCGCTGAATGAGCGCGCTCTGGGCCCTACTCGCCTTCGTCATGACGCTCGCGGGCGGGGCCTTCGCCTTCCGCTACCAGAAGTACCTTCTCTACATCATGGCCTTCTCGGCCGGGGTACTGATCGGCGTCGTTTTCCTCGACCTGATTCCCGAGATCACCGAGACGAGCATCGAGACCGGCCTCGACATCCGAATCCTCATGCTCACTCTGCTGGGCGGATTTCTGGCGATCTTCCTCCTCGAGAAGCTGACGATCATCCACAGCGAGAAACAGCATGACGCACCGGGCCACCATCACAACGTGGGGCTCGTCGGGGCGATCGGACTGTCGTTTCACAGCTTTCTGGACGGCCTCGCCATCGGCGTCGGTTTCGAAGCGGGGTCCGAAGTCGGGTTCGTCGTGCTGATGGCGGTTCTGGCCCACGATTTCGCGGATGGACTCAATACGGTCACGTTCATGCTGGCCAGCCGCAACAGCCGGTTTCGCACCCTGGGGCTGCTCGTCATCAATGCACTCGCGCCGGTGGCCGGGGCGCTGGTGGCGATGCTGGCCGAGATCGATCCGCACAACCTCGCCTTCCAGCTCTCCTTCTTCGCCGGTTTCCTCCTCTACCTCGGCGCCAGCGACCTGCTCCCGCACGTGCACGAGCGGCCGCGCTTCGGCCTCATCGGTTCG
>DASWQD010000488.1:0-3460 GCA_036398255.1 Gemmatimonadaceae bacterium
ACAAGAACAAGAACAAGAACAAGAACAAGCACGGACGTCGCGACTAGCGAACGGAAGTTCGAAGCGTGACGACCGGCCGGGTGGAGAAAAACTCCACCCGGCTTTTTTTCAGCCGCCGATGATCAGCGATTCGTGCAGCGACGCCCCGTTTCTTGCACTTTCCCCTGTCACATGCGAATCGTCCGCGACCGCTACCTCCCTCCGGATCATGATGCCTTCGTCGCGGCCGAGCCGGCAACGGGGCGCATCATCGTCATCGCGCCCACCCGCGCGGCATGTGAAACCATCGAGCTCGCGCTGGGACTGCACATCGAGACGGTCCTCGAGCAGCAGCACGGACAGGAGATCCGAAATCTCGCCGCAGCAGGAAAAGGATTCGGCATAGTAGCGGGAACCGGCACCGGAAAAACGCTTTCCATTCGTCCGATCGCCGAGGAGATCCTGCGCACGCAGGAATTGCGGGTCGGCGTGGTAAACAGGGAACGCGAAGCCACACCTGAGACGCCGAGCTGGAATGTCATCATCGTGACCACCGGAATTGCCCGCCGATGGTTTCAGGACGGAGACATTCTCCCGACAGACACTCTCGTCGTCGACGAGATCCATCAGACATCCGCCGAGCTCGAGCTTTGCCTCGCGCTTGGCAAGCGCACCGGATGTCGCTTCATCTGGCTGTCGGCGACCGTCGATCCGACGTTCTACGCGCGATATCTCGATGCAGCGGCAGTCCTTCAGAGCTACGCGTTCGATCCCGCTCGCGCGGCGGACGTGAAGGTCATTCGCAAGGATCCCGTCGAGTTCCTCGATGACCGGTTTCTCATCCGCGTCGTGAGAGAGAAACGCGGTGTCGGGATGTTCCTTCCGACTCGCGCGGGGGTGGAGGAAGCGGCAGAGTCGGTATCGACTGCGTTTCCGAGAATCAACACCGCGTATTATCACGGTGGCGAGCCGATACGAATCATTCGCCCGTTTCTCGAGGGCGGGGAGCGCAAGCCGTATTTCCTGGCGATGACCGCCGCCGGACAGAGCGCGCTCAACGTGAAGGGGCTCGACACAGTCATCATCGATGACAAGCGGTTCGGCAACATCATCGAGCGCGGAAAGAACGTGCTCACCCGCATGCACCTCGGCGCGAACGAGATCCTTCAGATGGCTGGGCGCGTGCACGGACGTGTGGAAGGGGGACGCGTTTTCATCCTGTCGGATCGCGACATTCAATTCGATTCACTGAAGCCGACCGCGCCCGAGTTCCAGCTCGCCGGAGATTCCGAACGTGTCGCGATGACGTGCGCAGATCTCGGCGTGGATGCGTCTTCGCTCGACCTTCCCGTTCCTCTCGATCGAACCGCGTACCGCGCCGCGGTATCCTTGCTGGAGAGGCGCGGAATCATCGAGAACGGCCGGCTGTCGACCTACGGAAAATCAGTCGAAGCGCTTCCTGTGGACCGTCCGTGGGCAGAGCTCCTTGTAAATGCGGAGGACGAGCTGGTGCCGTTCCTTGCGGTCATCAGCTCGCTCGAGTCGCTGCACAGGATGACACGAGAAGAGCGTGACCTGCATGGAATTCTGGTTGCGGGGAGCGATCACCTGACAGCGTACAATCTCTATGCGGAGGCGTACGCCCGGTGCGGGTACATGGGCGAAGTGTACGGACTGCCGCGGCATCTTTTCGGGGAGGAGATAGAGCACTGGGCGGAGCACCGCGGTGTACTCGTCAAGTCCATCGAGGACGCCGCGCTCGGCATGGCGAGCGTGTATCGCGCGATCGGGCTGCCGCTTCCCGACAAGCTTCCGATGGCGCGCGACCACACGCTCAAGAAATTCACCGCGCTGCTCGCGCGCTACATGCCTCTCGATCTCGTCATCGATGAAGAGACGGCGGATGGCAGTGAAGCTCGAGTATCGAAGACGAGCGTGTGCGGTAGCTGGGGCCCAATCGCCGGAGAGCTCAGATATTTCGCCGACCGGTCGGGAAATCCCCGTGCGGCGATCGAGGGCACGCAGGTCCCGATGCATCTCATTCGGCGTTACGCGACCCGCGGGATCTCGGAGATCGCGTACGACCCGAAGCAGAAGGGCGGACAGCTCGTGATTCGCCGGACGCTCGAGTACTTCGGCTTCGAGCTGGAAAAGGAAACCGAAGCGGTAGAGGACATCCCTCCCGAGATCGCACCGCGCGCACGTCGAGCTCTTGCGGACGCGATGGCGAAGGGACAGGCGCGACACGCCTCGGTGAAACGAAACCGTGCGTCAGTCGAAAAGATTCGCGAGACATGGAGGAAATCAGGAGGCATGACTCCACGCTTTCGGCTGTCGGATCTCACGTCATGGTACGAGGAGCGAATGTCCGGCATCTCGTCGATGAACGAATTCCGGAATGCGCGCTTCACACTCGATCCAGAGGAGATCGTCCCCCGCGAGATTCGCGACCGCTATTCACACCTGCCTGAAACGGCAGTGATTCGCGACCGGGAGATCGATATCGAGTACGATGTCGAAGAATCCGACGGCACATTCACCGGTGTCGCGCGACTTCGGCTGCCGGAGAAGCTGGCGCGAAGCCTCAGCGAGAGTGAGCTGCCCAATCTCGACCGGCCGATCAGGTTCGTTGTGATTCGCGGGCAGCGCGGCGCAATAAGAGCCGATACCCTCGACGAGCTCCAGGATGCCCTGGACCGACCGTGGTCACCTGATGAGGTCGAGGAGGTTCCCGCGTCGCGTGAGCATGAATCGCGTGATGAGCGGAGGGCGCGTGAGCTTGCGTCGCACCGCCGAAAGCCGGGAAGGGGCCATCACGATCGCTCGCAGCATGAGCGACCAAGGGGCAGGAAGCGTAGATTTCGCGGCCGATGAAGACCCAATTCCGCGACCACTTCTCCGCACACGCTGACGCAGTCGGGCGGACCATCGAGCATCTCGATGGGCCTGTTGCGTCGGCCGCCGTGGCGCTCGTCGAGCGCCTGAGGAATGGCGGGAAAGTCCTGGCGTTCGGCAATGGAGGAAGCTCGGCTGAAGCGAGCCATTTCGCTGAGGAGCTCGTCGGCCGGTTCAGGAAGAATCGGCGCCCGCTTCCCGCAATTTCGCTGTCGTCCGATTCGGGGACGGTGACGTGCATCGCAAACGATTTCGGATACGAGACGCTGTTCGAGCGTCAGGTCGAAGCGTTCGCTCAGGCTGGTGATGTTGCCGTTGCGCTGACGACGAGCGGGAAATCCGAGAACGTTCTTCGAGGGCTTCGCGCCGCAAGGTCACGGGGTGCTCTCACGATCGCGCTCACTGGGGAAGCTGGACTGGTCGGCGCCGACGCCGATCATGTGATCGCGATCCCTTCTGCGGACACGGCGATCATTCAGGAGATTCACCTGATGATCATCCACTGTTTTTGTCTCGCAGTCGAAGCCGCGTTCTAAAAACAAAGAATTAACCGCCGAGCGCGCCGAGGCCGCCGAGACAACCGGCT
>DASWQD010000489.1:0-1582 GCA_036398255.1 Gemmatimonadaceae bacterium
TTGATCTTGTATTTGCCCTTCAGTGCTTCCGTCAGCTTCTCCTGCATTTACGGCTCGGGCCTCTCGGGTGCCAGGGGGACCGAAAAGCTACGAAATGGGGCTTCTCCAAGCCAGCAGAGCGGGCGCTATCTCTTCCTGTAACCCGGCCCGCGGAGAGCCTTGCCGGGCAGGGCGCCCGTCGGCTTCCCGTCGGTGAGCACGGCGATTCCGTTCACGAACACATGCGTAATTCCCGACGGCAGCTGCTGCGGCTGCTCGAAAGTGGATTTGTCGATGATCGTGTTCGGATCGAACACGGTGATGTCGGCGTACATGCCCGGCCTGAGCAAGCCGCGGTCAGCGATGCCCACTCTCTGCGCCGCGAGCGAAGTCATCTTCCTGATCGCAAACTCGAGCGCGATGACCGAATCCTGTCGCACATATCGTCCGAGAATTCGCGGAAAGGTGCCGAACCCGCGAGGATGGCCGCGCTCTCCCCAGCGCCCAAGCGAATCGGGACTCACTGCGCCGGCATCCTGTCCAACCGACACCCACGGCTTCTTCATCGCCATGCGAAGGGCGTCCTCATTGAACGAGAAGTAGATCGCGCTCGTGCGCCCGCGGTCATTCATGAGGAGATCGAACGCAGCGTCATATGCATCGCGTCCGCCACCCATCATCTGCGCTACTTCGGGGAGCCGCTTGCCCTGATACTTCCTGAGCGAATCCATGCTGACGGAGTTCACCATCGTATTCGCCGCGGTGCGAATCCCCGCCGCTGAATCCGCAGAAAGCTCCTGCTTCAGCCTCGCTCGCACGGTCGAGTCACGAAGGCGCGCAACGAGCGAATCGCGGCCGCCCTCCTGGACCCACGTATTGAGCATGGCCGACAGGCCGGTCCCGCTGGCGATATACGGATACTGGTCAGCAGTCACATCGATTCCTGCTGTTCGAGCCGAGTCGATGATTCGCAGCGCTTCAGCCATCTGCTCAGCTGAGCGCGACTTGATGTGGCGGATCTGAGCCCACGTGCCTGCTTCGGATGCAATGCGAATTGTCTCTCTCACCGCTTCGAGCAGTCTCGATCCCTCGCTCCGCATGTGCGTCGCATACCCACCGCGATAGGGAGTCACATACTTCGTCAGCGCGACAAGCTCTTCCGTGGTGAAATACGTGCTCGGCAGGTAGATGAGGCCGGTGCCGAGTCCCATCGCGCCGTCGCGCATGGCGGAGTCGATGAGAGCGCCCATCTGCGTCATCTCCGCGGGAGTGGGATGACGCGACGCCATGCCCATCACCGCGAGCCGAATGGAGCTCGTCCCGACGTAGGTGCCGAGGTTGATCGCGCTTCCGCGGCGCTCGAGCTCGGTGAAGTACCCGCCGAGCGAAGTCCACGGAAACTGCGGATTCGCTGTGTCGCCGAGTGCGAGCTGCGGCCAGGCCGAGGTCACCTCGCCCGTGATCTCGCTCGTGATTCCCTGACTGATCTTTGAGACGGCACCGGGCCCCCGGAGAATCGAGAACTCGGAGTGGCCGAGCATGTCGATGAATCCTGGAGATACAACCTGGTCGCGCGCGTCGATGACATACTTCGAGCTCATTC
>DASWQD010000490.1:0-4015 GCA_036398255.1 Gemmatimonadaceae bacterium
GATTAACAGCCACTTCGGGCTTCGGATTAAGTGAGGGGTGCGGATGGAGCGAGGATACTACGGGACCGCCGGATAATTGCGGATCCTCGATGATCCTCAATGGTCCGCAGTGATCCCTTGTTCCTCGATTATGCCTCATCCGCAGTCTATCCGCACCCCTCACTTAATCCGAAGCCCGAAGTGGCTGTTAATCCTCAATCCGCAGCCTTTTTGGCTTCTTTGAGGCGATAGCCTTTCCCGTCATGCTCGATGCGGCCCCATGGGACGGAAGCGTCATGCTCGAAAATGAGCAGCCACTCCTCCTCCTCGGCCTGGCGGAAGATCCGGCGTTTGGTTTCGAGAGTCACGAGCGGCTCGACATCGTAGCCCATGATCCAGGGCAGAGGCAGATGCGCCGACGTGGGGCACATGTCCGCGAGGAAGAAGGCCCGCTCTCCGCCGGAGTCGATCAGAACGCTCTGGTGGAAGGGAGTGTGGCCGGGAGTCGGAATTACGCGTACCCCTTTCACGATCTCCTTCTCCCGCACAACGAACTCGAACTGATGCGATCTCACGACCGGCATGTAGTTGCGCTCGAAATAGCTCGCCGCGGTACGCTCATTGGGATGCATCGCGTAATCGTACTCGCCTTTCTTCACGATATAGCGCGCCTTCGGAAACGAGACCTGCACTTCTCCCGCAGGATCGGCCCAGGTGTTCCCTCCCGCATGATCGAAGTGCAGGTGCGTGTTGATCACGACTGCAACGTCGGACGGTGATGCTCCGACCTCGCGAAGCCCGTCCTCCAGCGCAGTGCGGCCGTCGGCGCCTTCGTTCTCGATGCCGTAGATGTCCTTGAACTTCTGAGTTTCCTTGTTCCCCGCCCCGGTATCGATGAGGACGAGGCCGGAGGGATGCTCGATCAGCACGCAGCGCATTCCAAGCTGGATGCGGTTGCGATCGTCGGCGGGAATCCGCCGCTCCCACAGGGGCTTTGGCACCACGCCGAACATCGCACCGCCATCGAGCCTCTGACCGCCGGCCTGAATCGCATGAACGGTGAGATCTCCGATCTTTCGGGTCTGCACCAGCGGCGGCGGATTCACGCGGTCGTATCCCTGGTAACCGGTGACGGCCATGCACTGCGGCGCTTCTTCTTTCGCGACGCCCGGTGATTCATGAGCTTCTCGAGATCCTCCCAGGTGCTGCAGCCGCGGTCGGCCGCCTCATCCAGCAGCCGCAGAAGACATCTCGCCGTGGCCAGCGCATCTCCAGCCGCCCGGTGTCTGCCGGTGATCTCTATTCCATAATAGTTGGCCACGTAGTCGAGCGACCGCTTCGGCAGATGCGGCAGCAGCCGTCGCGCAAGCCGGACCGTGCACAGCTGGTTTCCAGTAATGCGCGCGCCCGAAGTGCGCTGAATCTCGTGAGTGAGAAAGCTCCAGTCGAATTGTGCGTTGTGCGCGACGAACACGTTGCCCTCGAGCTTCTCGAGAAGCGCGGGAACGATTGCCGAGAAAGTGGGAGCATCCTTTACCATCTCCCACGAGATGTTGGTGAGTCGCGTCACGAACGGAGGGATCGATCGCTGCGGGTTTACGAGAGTCTCGAAGACTTCCTTGATCTCTCCGTCCCTCACAATCACCGCGGCGATCTCGGTGATGCGATGATTCGGCGGCGGTCCCCCGGTCGTCTCGACGTCGACGACGGCCCACGTCAGCGACGACAAGGGCTGCGTCGCTGCCTTCGGCTTCACCCCGCGCGCGCGCTTGCGCGGCACCTCGGCGAGTGTCCACCGGCCGAGCGGATCCATTACGAACTCCGGTCGCCCGGTAAACATCGCCTGAGCCATGTGCTCGGCGACGATTCGCGGTGCTGCCGGGAGATTGCATATGTGCCCGATCAGGTCCACCACATCAGCGGGACCTTTTTCCAGAAATCGAGCGGCCTTGTCCGTCAGCAGTGTCGCCTCGGGGCGCGTCTGCATTCCACCGTACTTCATTGCCAGGGATCATCCCTCACTGTCGGGCACGTCATGCATCTCGCGCCGCCGCCACCGCGAACAAGCTCGCCGCCATCGAACGCAATCACTGCTCTTTCGCCTTCCGGAATTCCTTTCTCATCGTCGAGGAAAGAGGCCGCGCTCACGATCCTGAAGCCGGTCTTTTCCATTTCCTTCAGTGTGGCCGCATTTCTCGAGTACGACAATACCACGCCGGGACGCACCGCCAGGAAATTGCAGCCCGAGGACCACTGCTCGCGCTCCTGCACTACTCGGCTGTCGCCACCGCAAAGTATCGGTTCCATGTGGATTCCGCACTGGTCGAATGCGTGAAACAGGCCGGGCGACTCCCTGATCCCGCCGGTGCTCTTTCGCCAGTGGAGAATGGGCAGCCGCTCGGGGCCAATGAAGTGCGGCGGGTGTATGACGCACAGCTCGCGATCCACCTGGGTGAAGATCATGTCGAGGTGGATCGCGGTCGTCGCGTGAGGCATGATGACGATGATGAGGTCGGTCACCTCGGTGCTCGCGAACAATACGCTCGCGAGATTGTCGATCGCTGCCGGGCTCGATCTTTCACTGAATCCGATGACCACCGTGTCACGCCTGAGCGGATGTACGTCGCCGCCTTCGAGCGTGTAATTGACGCGGTGCTCGCGCGAGCCGTCGTAAAGGATTCCGCGGTTCGATACGCGCTCGTTGTACCGGAAGATCGCCTTCATCATGAGCTCTTCGGTCCAGCGCACGCCAAAGCGCATCGACCCGATGAGCACATGCTCGTTGATCGCCATCGCGACATCGCGCGTGAAGAAGAGATTCGGGAGAGGAGGCAGCACATAGCCTCCTTCGTTGAGCGCCCTGGTCAGCAGTCCCGGCATTTCCCCATGACCTTCGATGAGGATCCTCACGAGCTCCTGCGGCTCCATCTTCTCGAGCTCTCGGGAGAGCGGCTCGGACGAGATTATGTCGAGTGTGTCCTGCACGAGGTGATGCCGCATGTCCTGGTCGCTCAGCACCTCGGCGAGGAGGTCGGCGACCTTGTGGACTTTGGCAAACCGCTCGAGGATGGAGACGAACCTCGCGTGCTCTCCGACGGCCTTCGGCAGGTCGATGATGTCGTCGTAGAGATAGTCTGCACGCGTCGCCGGCGTCACAGCGAGCAGCTCGCCCCCCGGAGGATGGACGAGGACTTCGCGGAGGCGGCCAATCTCGGATGAAACGTGTACTGCCATCGGCACCAAGTTAACGAGTCATTCAGTTGCTCGTCGCAACGCCCTCGCCTAACTTGTGAACAAATTCACAAGCCTCGAAGACGTGAAAAGAATCGCCGAATCAACTGTCCGCAGATTGTCCATCTATCTGAGCTTTCTCGAGGAGATCGCGGGAGAAGGTGTCCTGACCACCTCGAGCGACGACCTCGCCCGGCTCGGCGGGACAACCTCGGCTCAGGTGCGAAAAGATCTCTCGTTTTTCGGCTCGTTCGGAAAACGAGGCCTGGGATACTCCGTGCCCGAGCTTGCCGCAGCGCTCAAGGAGATTCTCGGGCTCGGCAAGCAATGGCGCGTCTGTATCGTCGGGGTCGGCAAGATCGGCTCGGCGCTCGCCCGCTACGAAGGATTTGCTGATCGCGGATTCAACGTCACCGGGCTTTACGACAGCGACCCATCCAAGGTGGGCCATCGCTCGGGGAGCATCGTCGTACGCGATACTGCGGACCTCGAGAAGGACGTGCACTCCGGCAGATACGACATTGCCGTCATCACCGTGCCCGCCGAGAATGCGCAGCCGATCGTGGACCGGCTCGTGAAGGCAGGAATGAAGGCCATTCTTTCCTTTGCACCGACACAGCTGACGGTGCCCGACAACGTGGAGCTCAGGACAGTCAACATGGCGATGGAGCTCGAAGCGCTCACGTTTGCGCTGACTAATCGTCCCTGAGCCGTGCTGCTTCCCTGAAAACGGAAACGAATGCGGCGGGCGACAGCGTCTCGGGTCTGGCGCGCGGATCGATCTCGAGAGTGTCGAGAAGCGCCG